>JAKSQI010000003.1 GCA_024404215.1 Oscillospiraceae bacterium | reverse complement strand
CAAGAGATCACCTTTTTATTTTAGCGGAAAACGGCCTCAAAATCTCTGAAAAAAGAAACGCGGAAGACATTTTTCGTATCTTCCGCGGTTGTTGACTGGCACCCCTGGCGCGACTCGAACGCACTACATTCCGCTTAGGAGGCGGACCCTCTATCCTGGTGAGGTACAGGGGCTTATTTTGTACTTGACCATTCTAAGCACTCTTGTCCGTTTTGTCAAGATTGCCTGCTTCAATGAGAAAAGGCAGCCCCATAGGTTACAGGGCTGCCTTGGTTAAACCTTATTGACCCACCTTTGCCAACAAATTGCTGGCACCGGAGGAGGCGCCGTTATAGATGCTCAGGCAGTAGATAACATCCTGAATGCCGTAGTCGTCAGCCATTTGGCTGATGGTGTTCTTTGTAGTACGGAAATCAATCCAATACACATACTCGTAATGGTCAACCAGGAAAGGAATAAAGGAATTGCCGAAGGAATCCTTGATAACCAGGCAGGCGCTTCCATCCGTGATTTCCGGGTTGTGGGCATAGGAGAAGGGCTGGTCACCGGCCACAAAGGCAATGTACTTGTTGTTGGAACTATAGTTGCTGGCATCGCTAATGATGTTCCAGTCACATTCCGCTCCGCTTTCCTCCTGCAGATGCATGCTGTTGGTTCCGTGAGGTACATAAGCGATTACGGTGTCCGGATTTTCCGCCAGAACCGACGATTTGTTGCTCTTGGAATAGAGAGTGCCAATAAAGTCAGGATATTCTCTGGTCTCAAAGTAATCCAAATCATGGTACTGAATGCCCTTTTCTACACAGAAGCTCTGATAGGCGTAATAGGCACCTAAAGCAGTCCAGTGATGGTCTGTGCGGAAGTAAATATACTCGGCATTGTGGGCCTTCAAATTGGGGAAAGGATTAACCCCGTGGATGCCGGGATTCAGCAGAGAGTCAACATAGTTGATGGCAGCGTTTTCATCACTGGCGCCAAGACTGTTAACGATATCTTCATCCAACATGACACCGCCGCTCTGGGGGCAGATAAGCACATACATGTTAACCTTATCCTTAACCTGCTTATAGGTTGTGTTAAAGGTTTTGGCAATGGTTTTGGCTCCGCTTTCGGAGAAATAATAGAAGCCATAACCGGCATTGCCGGTTATATAGATGCTCCCTTGGAAGTCACCGGTTTCGGTTATGGTGCCATCCTCCAGCCCCTCTGTATCCGGCAGAGTAACTGCCTCGGGCTCATCAGGAAGACTATCGTCCTCCAGGTCCTCTTCCATTTCCTCATAGCTTCCGCCTTCTGTAGGAATGGTATCGGCAACCTGAACATCGCCTACCAGCTGCTCACCACGGGTTCCGTAGTGGTTTTCCATCCACTTGCTGCCGGCAATCAGGCCTTCACGCAAAGGATAGGTGTCTGCATACCAGGTGTCCACCTGGCTGAAAAAGCTGCCATCCCAGAGCCCGCTGAGAGTAATGGAAGGAAAAGGTGTTAGGGTTCTCTTTTCCAGCTCAGAGGTATCGGGTCTGGCAAACCAAAGAAGGCCTATAAAGGCCATGATAAGAAGCACGGCGCCAAAGGCGACAATTTTAATTCCGCGGAAGAGTCCGTTGAGGCGTTTTCTGTTTTCTTTTTTCATAAGGAATCACGCCTCCTCAAAACTGAAAATACAAGAAGGGATTGTAGCTGTTCCCTGCTAAAGCCATGGCCGAAAGAATCAGCAGCAACACCGGCTGGATGACCTCCCAGATACCGTTAACCCAGAAGCACGGAACATTCTGTCTGGCCAAATTGCGAAGAATCTGACGCAACGCTTTCCAGCAAGGAGTAACGGCCAAAGTAGCTACTATCAGGAAGAACCAGTTATTTTTGATGGAAAGGCCCACAGCAAGACTGGAGAAGCCGTTGTGGTTTAAGCCAAACAAGCCCTTGAAGGCTGTGCCGAAGAGAGACATATCGGTGTATTTAAATAGCAGCCAGCCGAACATAACCAAAACAAATACCAGCAGCCGCCGCCAGGGAGCAGCCAGACGCTCCAGCTTTTCACGGAGAACAAAACGCTCCAGACCGATAAGAAGGCCGAAGAAGAGACCCCAAAGGACGAAATTCCAGCTGGCGCCATGCCAAAGGCCGGTGAGAAACCAAACAACAAAAAGGTTAAAAATCTGGCGGCGTTTTTTGCGGCGGTTGCCGCCTAAGGGAATGTAAACATAATCCCGGAAGAAGCTTCCCAAAGAAATGTGCCAGCGTCTCCAGAATTCGGCAATGGAATGGGAGGTGTAGGGATAATCAAAGTTTTCTTTATAATGCAGGCCGCACATCAGACCCATGCCAATGGCCATGTCAGAATAAGCGGAAAAGTCCAGATAAATCTGCAGAGTAAAGGCAAAAAGACCAAGAAGAACCCCAAGTGCAGGAACCGCGGCCAGTTCGGCTTTTGCCGTTAGGAGATAGGCATCCGCAATGGCTGCACAGCCATTGGCCAGTATGGCTTTTTTAGCCAGACCAACGGTAAAGCGGCCGATGCCGTTGCTGATTTCTTTGAGGCTGGGTTTACGCGTTTCCAGATCCTTTTCAACATCCTGATAGCGGACAATAGGACCGGCGATGCATTGATGAAAAAGGCTTGCATACAGCAGAAGCTTCCAAAAAACAGGCTGTGCGCTGACTTCTCCACGATATACATCCACCACATAAGACAGAAGCTGGAAGGTGTAAAAGGAAATGCCAATAGGCAGAACAATCTCAGGAATAACCTTTGGTATACCGAATATGGCCTGCAGATTACCGGCCAAAAAGCCGGCGTATTTAAAAATCCCAAGAATGACAAGGCAGATGGCTACGGTAGAGACCATGTAAGCCTTTCGAATCCTTTGCGTGCGGCTGCTCTCAATCATCAGAGCGCCCAGCCAGCAGACCAGAACGACAACTATCAGTAGAACCAGGTAGCGAGGACCGGCCCAGCCATAAAAGACCAGAGAGAACACCAGCATGGCGATGTTTTTGGTGCGGGTTGTTTTACATAATACCTGAGAGATTAGATTGGCGGCAAGAAATAAAAAGACAAACAGCATGCTGGAAAAAACCATAGTTTCCCCTCCCCTAGTTTACATAGTTAGTATAACACTAGAAGTTTACGTTTCAAGGAAAAGCTGGATTTGTAAACAAATTGTAATTTTTAGAATAATCCTTTTTTTCATAAAAAAGGCGCTGCCATAGGCAGCGCCCAAATAAACTGAAATCAACCCTTAGAAGAGTTCAGACTTTTGGCAGCGGAGGCAATCGCGTTTAAGGCAGCGGCAACAGATTCTGCCTTGCGGGAATCCCAGTGGGCCATGAGAGCCTGAACATAAGCAAGAGCTTCGTTATGCGTCTTAAGGAAGACATCTTCCTTCTCTGGATTCAAGCGGACAGGCTTACGACGGTGGTCCCAGCTGTTCTGCTCCATAATAATCATGTCCTTGGCAATGAGAGCTTTAAGGGTGCGGTTCATCAAGGATTTCTGCATGCCAGTAAGTGCGCAAAGCTCAGTAGCGGTAAGACTGTTGGGCTTTTTCTTGCTCTGCTGCCAAAGATAATCGCAGATAACAGCTTCGTTATAGGTCATATCCTTAACAATGCGGGTGTTCTGCACGGTACCAGATACTGCCAGCCAAGCCTGCAGGAGTTTTTCAGACATCTCAGGTGAATTCATAAGTGCCTCCTTGGTGTTTATTAATAAAACAGTTTTCTAAACTATAGTACTAGGTTATCTCTTTTAGATAATTTTGTCAAGAGATTCGGGCAAAAAAATTGCGAAATCGCATTTTAGCTGATTTTGTAATCTGTTAACACTGCGTATTAAAGCAGGCATAAAAAGTGGAGGCATTCAAATGCCTCCACTTGGCTGATATTGTATTTTGCTTAAATCAGCGTTGAAAATAACGGGAAACGCAATCCAAGACCAGCTGCAGTTCCTCTTCCGTATGGCTGCAGGAAATAAACATAGCTTCAAACTGAGAGGGGGCCAAATAAATACCCTGTGACAGCATGTAGGCGAAGTAATCGCGGTAACGCTCCGTATCACTGGTCTTGGAAGAAGCATAATCACCGACGGGTGTACCGGTGAAAAAGACACTGCCAATGGAACCGGTATGATTCAAAGCAAAGGGAATACCCGCATTCTTCAAAGTGATTTCCAGTGAGGTAAAGAAACGGTTGGCCTTGTCATTCAAATCGGAATACAGATTGGGGGTATCCTTCAAGGCGGTCAGCTGTGCCAGACCGGCAGCCATTGCCACCGGGTTTCCGCTGAGAGTACCGGCTTGATAAACCGCACCTGATGGGGCAACCATGGACATGATTTCCTTTCGGCCACCGTAAGCACCTACAGGCATGCCACCACCGATAATCTTGCCAAAGGTAGTCAAGTCGGGCTGCACGCCGAAATAGCCTTGAGCACCATCCAAAGCCAGTCGGAAACCGGTAATAACCTCATCAAAAATAAGCAGGGCGCCATTTTTGTCGCAGAGAGTCCGGAGCCCTTCCAAGAAGCCGGGGGCGGGATTAACTACACCCATGTTAGCCCCTACCGGCTCAACAATTACAGCAGCTACAGCGCGGGGGTTAGCGTCCATCAGTGCTTCAACGCTTTCCAAGTTGTTGTATACCGCAGTAAGTGTGTCCTCTGTGCAGCCCTTGGGAACTCCTGCAGAATCCGGAATACCCTGAGTCATAACGCCGGAGCCGGCTTTTACCAGCATGGCATCGCAGTGGCCGTGATAACAGCCGGTGAACTTAATGATTTTTGTTCTGCCGGTATAGCCTCTGGCCAGACGCAGGGCACTCATGACAGCTTCTGTACCGGAGTTGACCATGCGTACCATTTCAACGGAAGGAACGATGCTGCAGATAAGCTCAGCCATGGTTACTTCCCTTTCCGTGGCTGCGCCATAGCTCAAACCATCGCGAATGGCTTTTTCAACTGCTTCTAAAACCACGGGGTTGCTGTGGCCTAAAATCATGGGGCCCCAGGAGCCGATAAAGTCCAGATACTTATTGCCATCGGCATCGTATACGTAGCTGCCCTCAGCACGCTGGATAAAGCGAGGGGTCATGCCAACCGAACCAAAAGCACGGACGGGACTGTTAACACCGCCGGGGATGCAGGTCCGGGCCCGTTCAAACAAGTCTTCAGATCGTCCCATCAGCCAATCAGTCCTTTCTTCATGCATTCGGCCAGCTCTTCGGCATAATAGGTGATGTAGAGATCCGTGCCGGCGCGGAAGGCGGAAGCAGCCATTTCGCACATGATCTTTTCTTCATCAATCCAGCCCTTCTCGGCTGCAGCCTTGACCATGGCATACTCACCGCTTACGCTGTAGGCACACATGGGCAGGTCAATGAGGGGACGAAGCTCCCGAACCACATCTAGATAAGACATGGCAGGCTTGACCATAATAATGTCAGCGCCTTCTTCCACATCCAGCATGGCTTCCTTAACGCCCTCACGCAGGTTGTGATAATCCATCTGGTAGCTTTTGCGGTCACCAAAGGAAGGGGCAGAGCCTGCAGCATCCCGGAAGGGACCATAGAAGGAAGAGGCGTATTTTACGGCATAGGACATAATGGGGGTAGTAACATAGCCGTTTTCATCCAGCAGCTCCCGAATGGCGCGGATGCGGCCATCCATCATGTCGGAGGGGGCTACCATGTCAGAACCGGCCTGTACATGAGACAGGGCCGTTTTGGCAAGCAGCTCCAGGGTTTTGTCATTTTCAACATAATCGCCGCAGAGAACACCGCAGTGACCGTGGGAGGTGTACTCGCACATGCAGACATCCGTCATGAGATAGAGCTCAGGATACTTTTCCTTGCAGTGGCGGAGTGCCTGCTGAACGATGCCGTCCTCCGCATAAGCCTGGCTGCCCACCTCATCCTTGTGAGAAGGAATGCCGAAAAGCATGACCGAAGAAGCCCCTGCCTTTAGAAGGGCATCCAGCTTGCGGTCCATTTCGTCCACGGTATAGCGGAACTGGTTGGGCATGGAGGGAATTTCCTCCACCTTGTTGCTGCCTTCAATGACGAACATGGGGTAAATCAATGAGGAAGGATCCACTCTGGTTTCACGAACCATTTTGCGCAGAAGTGTGCTGCTGCGAAGTCTGCGGGGTCTAACCGTTAAATCCATATCTATTCTCTCCAATCTAATTACTGTTTGAGGGCTGCCACGACCTCTTCCAGCTTTTCAGCAACAGAGTCCATGGTGGCTTTCTCACTCATCCAGGTTTGCATACCCAAGGCATCGGCGGCAGCTTTGGTTTGACGGCCGATACAAATGGCCTTTACACAGCGAAAATCCAGCCCCTTTACAGCTTCAGCAAAGCCTTTAACGGTCGAAGCGCTGGTAAAGACAGCATAATCAATGCTGCCACTTTCAAACTCGGCCTTTTCATCAAATACATCGGAACTCTCGTAAACGGTATCGTAGGTGGCTATATCCGTAATGGAGAGATTTTCCACCTTGCTGAGCTCATCAATCAGCTCGCGGTTGCCGATGGCAGCCCGGGGAATCAGGACAGACATGCCGGGGGCGCATTGAGCCGCCAGTTCCCTACCCAAGGCTCCGCCGTCGTATACGGCGGGAATCAAATCGGCTCGAAGACCATAGCGATTCAGTTCTCTTTCGGTTCCCTTACCCAAGGCTGCTATTTTCGCTTGACCAAGAATGCGGATATCATAGCTTTCCAAAAGGTATTTCATGAAGATCTTTACCCCGGAGGGGCTGGTAAATGCAATCCAATCCGGTGTGTTTCCCACATTCATGGCGGCAAGAGAGGAATCTAGAGATTCATTGGGTTTAATGGCCTTCAGCTGAATGGCAGGGAGCTCCATTACCTCTGCACCCTTAGTGCGCAGCATGGCTGCCATTTCGGAGCTCAGGTCGCCGGGACGGGTAAGCAGTACCCGAGTGCCGGCTAGGGGCAGCTTTTCGTACCAGTAAAATTCCTTGGAGAGCGAGCATACCTCACCTACTACGATAATGGCAGGAGAACGAATGCCCTTCCGTTCGGCCTCATGCTTCAGGGTTCTCAGCGTGGCTACGGCCCGGTTCTGGTCAGCGGTCGTTCCCTGCTGAAGAACCGCAGCAGGAGTATTGGGCGACATACCGGCCTTCATAAGCCCGTTGCAAATAGCTTCCATGGAAGCCAGACCCATGAGGAATACCAGAGTACCCTTGGTCTGAACCAGAGCGTTAAAATTAATGTGCAGCTCCTCGCCTTTACGCTGGTGGCCGGTAATGATATGAATGGAGGAACAATAGTCACGGTGAGTAACGGGGATGCCATTATAAGCGGGCACAGCAATGGCGCTGGTCACGCCGGAGATAATCTCATAGGGTACATTATTTTGGATCAGCAGCTCCAGCTCTTCACCGCCGCGGCCGAAAAGGAAGGGGTCACCGCCCTTAAGGCGCACTACCCGATGGCCTGCCAGGGCTTCCTCCAGCAAAACACGGTTGATGTCCTGCTGCTGCATGGTGTGATTCCCGGAACGTGTTCCAACGTTAATCAGTCGGGTTCCCTTGGGAATCATGTTCATGACGCCGCGGCCAACCAGTGCATCATAAACCACCACATCGGCCTGCTCCAGAACCTGCTTGCCTTTTATGGTAAATAAGCCGGGATCACCGGGTCCGGCCCCTACGAGCCATACTTTTCCGGTCATTTTCTAACCTCCTGTAATACAAGTTCAGCCAATGCAACACCCAGGGCCTCGCAGGCTTCAGGGGTAGCTGCCTGAGCTGTAATGGTTTTGCTGATGGACAGGCTCTGCTCTTCGTCATAGAAGAAGCCCAGCAGACGAAGGCTGTCCCCTTCTGCCATGGCGTGGGCTGCGATGGGGGATGTACAGCCGCCGTCCAGTCGGCGCACAAAGGCGCGCTCAGCCAAAATGCAGCGGCGGGCATTCTCATCGCCGTAGCCGGACAAACAGCTGTAATCGGTGCCTGCACGGCCCTGCAGGGCCAAAATACCCTGACCGGCAGATGGAATTACCTCTTCCACATCATAGTAGCGGCTGATACGTTCTTCCAGTCCCATCCTCTTTACTCCGGCAGCGGCCAAAATCAAGGCACAATACTGACCTTCATCCAGCTTACGCAGTCTGGTTTGCAGATTACCCCGGACACTCTCAAAATGGGCCTCCGGATAAAGCTTCTGCAGCTGCAGAATACGGCGCTTGGAGGATGTCCCGATAGGCTTGGATAAATCCAGGTCACTGCAATCCTTGGGGAGAATCAGAACATCTCTGGGATCCTCTCGCTTTGAAAAACAAAGCAGGGGCAAATCTTCGGGTATTTCCATGGGCAGGTCCTTGGATGAATGCACCGAAAGATCGCTTCTGCCGTCACGCAGGGCAATATCTAATTCCTTGACAAATAAACCTTTACCGCCAATCTGATCAAGACGGCGGTCAAGAATAATATCTCCGGTGGTTTTCATGGTTAAGAGCCGAAAATCCCGACCGGGGTTGTTTTCCCTTAAAAAGTCTAAAACAAGGTTGGACTGAACAACAGCCAAGGCACTTTCCCGGCTGCCCACAGTAAATACTTCACTCATGCGAGTTTATCTCCTCTTCCAATATCTCTTCAATGCGCTCACGTATGCGACGGGCCTTCCTGTGGTCGCAGCCTCCGGCTGTGACGCCCACTACCAGAGAATACAGAATGACCAATCCCGGGAAAAAGAAGTCACAGTCCTGTTGGCTGCTGCAGTCATTTACTGGAATGCCCTCATGGCGACAGGCCAGCACAAAGGAGTGGTTCAGCTCTTTGCTGTCCGTGCAGACCAAAACCATGTCATAACCGCTGATATCGCTTAGCTCAGCTTTTCGCGGGCTGTAGCGAATTTGCCCATCCCGTTGAAGCGCTATGACCTTATCATCGGCGGTAGGAGCAATCACATCTACCTGCCACCGGAACTGTGCCAGTGCAGCAATTCTCCGTGAGCCAATGGTACCGGCTCCAATTACAAGCACGCGCTTTCCCTCGGTTTTCAAAAAGGCAGGAAAATAGCCCGGTTTTTCTGTCATGGGGCTTCCTCCGGCATTTCTTCTGTATAGGCTTTTTCCAAGGCTTCCACACATTTGCGGAAGCTTTCTTCGTCCAGAGAATCCCGCAGGAGGTACATAAGCTTGGTAATCACCTTTCCCGAGGCATTCTCAATATCCCCATGAAGGTTCTCCAGCTCCTCGGCAGTCAGGGGGAGCTTTTTCAGGGGCTTGGTAAGCCGCAGACTGACATCCCGTCCGCCCTGCTCGCGGATAGTATCAATGCGAGGAAAGAGGTCCTTGGTATTTTGCCAGCTGTCAAACTCTGCCATCTTTTCTTCCAGTATGGCGGAAGCCTGCATCAGTGCAACCCGGTTCTGTTCCCCTTCCTCGGTGCGAAAATCATCAATGTCGTAGAGCGTATAGCCGGGCAGATTGGCGATTTCCGGCTCACTGCCTCCGGGCACGGCAAAGTCAATCAAAACCATGGGATGATCCGGTTTACAGAGACTGACCTTATCGTAGTAAATGGTGTAGTTCGGGCTGGTGGTGGCGCTGACAACCAAGTCACAGTGAGGGAACAAATCCATTTTCTCACCGTAATGAATCTGCTTGCAGCCGTCCGGAATCAAAACCATGCCGCTGTGATACTGTCGTACCGTGACCGTTACATCAGCTCCTCTGCGGCGCAGGGTTTCGGCGGCCAGGCGTCCATACTCGCCATTGCCGATAACCATGCAGGTTTTCCCCTCTAGAGAAAAGCCCTTAGCTTCCAGCATGCGGACTGCCTGACCAATGGCAGTTGCGTCTGCATGGGTAAAGGCCACCTTGGTCTTTACCTTTTTGGCTGCAGAAATTGCTGTCCGAAAAAGTACTTCTAAAGTACTGCTGGTAAAGTAGCCCATGCGGGCTGCAGTCAAGGCGTCCTTAACCTGAGTTAGAATCTGATCTTCAGCTAGAATAGCGGAACGCAGACCACAGGTTAGATAAAACAGGTGTTCAATGGCAGCCTTGTCTTCCCGGGAAACAAAACCGGAACGGTAGTCCTCAGGATTTACCTGCTTGAAGCGGCAAAGATACTCCAATAAATCCGGGTGATTATCGTCCATATCTACCCATAATTCCATTCGGTTGCAGGTTGCCAGAAGAAGCACGCCATTGGCTTGCAGGTTGATTTTCAGCCAGGACATGGCCTCCTGTATTTCGTTTTTGCGAAAGGTAAAAATTGAGCGAACATTCACCGAAGCCGATGTATGGTCTGTCCCAATCATTCGAATCATTCAAACTCAGCCCTATTCTTCATTACTCAGCTGCTACTTAAATGGTATCAGCCTGTTCAGCGTGTTCTACAAAAACCTTGCGGATAGCGGGATATTCTCCAATTCCCTTCATAATGCAGGATACCTCAAAGCCCTTGCGCTGGAAAATGTTGCGCCAAGAATCCTCCTCATCGCCGGCCATGTCGTTGTTGGCGTGGTCGCCGGCAACAATCATAAGGGGGCTTAGGTAAACCTCTTTGGGATTTTTAGCCTTCAGCATGTCACAGATTTCTTCCGGGCCCGGGTCAGCTTCTACCAAGCCAATGGTGATGGTATCACGGCCGTTCTCCACAAAAAAGCGATTTAAGTCATCATAGCAGGCGTTTACACTGCTCCGAACCTCGCCGGGGGTACCATGGCCCATAAATACTAAGGCGTCCCCTTCTCGCAGTTGGGGGAAGAGAGTGGGCAGCAGAGCAGCAACCTGGCGGCGGTCCTCTTCTGTGGCCAAAAGGGAACGGCCCATTCGAATGCTTTCAAACTTATCAGCGGCGGCCTTTACGGAGCTAAGTATTTTCTTTTCATACTCCAGGCCTTCTAAGAGAAGGGTGGGCTGAATCAAAACATCTGTAATGCCGTCGGCACTCATGTGCTCCATGGCTTCGGCTACGGTATCAATGCTGATTCCGCATTCTTCTCTCATTCGGGAAATTAGAATACGGCTTGTCCAGGCACGATAAAAGCTTCGGTCAGGAAAGGCAGAACGCAGGTCTTCCTCAATGGCTTCAATGGTTTTCTTTCTGCTTCCCTCAAAGAAGGTACCGAAACTGATGACTAACAATGCTTTCTTGCTCATAAGGCTGTCCTTTCTGCTGTGAAACGTGGGATGGGTGTCTGCATTTTTTGGCCGTGACAAGCAGTAAGGAAACTATCATAGGCTCTTTTGTATTGACAGAGCCTGCACATAATAAAACAGGATCGCACAGACGATCCCAAAAGCCCGGATTTAAAAGAACCTATCCGGTTATTTCCGCCCATTCATCGTGACCAGAGATACATCGAAAGCCGGTTCCTGACTAAGGGATAGACCCATCACAGTTGCGGGACAGCGCCGGATTCCCACCGGCTTCCCGGGCAGACCGAGGCCTGCATATTCCGATACTATGCAATTGCTAATTATCTTACCATAAAAGCTGGCAGGAAATCAATTAAATTTTGCAATTCCCGGCATTCCTTTTCTGTAAGCGAGAGAAATACTCCTTGACGGGAACCTTTCAATCCCTTAAAATAAAGTAATATGTTAAATGGGGAAAAGGGTGGAATTCCCTTACAAGTGCGTTACCGTTACAGTCGGGATACCAATACAGGTATTTTTTGCGGACACCGAAAAATACCGAGTTTTCGTGCAGCAGCCTCGGTGTCAGCCGGGGTTCTGTTTTTTAGGTGGTTTCATGGAAGCAACACGATTGATTGGCAAAAAACTCCTTCGCTGCGGCTATACAACGGGAAGCTGTTCTGCCGCTGCGGCTAAGGCTGCAGCTCAGATGCTTTTGAGCGGAAGAGCGCCCCAAACGGTTTCTATTACGACGCCCAAGGGAACAACCTTGACATTGGATGTTCTCAACCCGGAATTAACCGGGGAAGGCTGCCGATGTGCCATTCAAAAGGACAGCGGTGATGACCCGGATATTACCAACGGAGTGCTGGTATATGCCTTGGTTGCTAAATTGCCGGAGGGGGTTGTTCTTCACGGCGGCATAGGGGTTGGACAGGTTACAAAGCCGGGGCTGGATCAGCCGGTTGGCGAAGCTGCCATCAATTCAGTACCCCGCCGCATGATTGCGCAGGCCCTTCGGGAGGCTGCGGAGGAATGCGCCTACCAGGGGGGCTTTGATGTCACAATTGAGATACCGGACGGTGTGCGCCTGGCGGAAAAAACCTTTAACCCCCATCTGGGCATTGTAGGCGGTATATCCGTTCTCGGTACCACAGGTATTGTTGAGCCTATGAGCGATGAAGCTCTGGCCGATTCCATCCGGGTGGAAATCAATGTTCTGGCTGCCCGGCAGACGGATGCACTCATGATAACGTTAGGTAACTACGGCTACGATTATGCGTCCGGTTCCATGGGGCTAGACATGAGCGATAACGTAACCTGCAGCAATTTCATTGGTGTCTGTGTGGATGCTGCTGCTGAGCATGGCTATAAGCAGGTTTTGCTTATCGGTCATATTGGCAAGCTGGTTAAGCTGGGTATTGGCTTGTTTAATACCCATTCCCGAAATGGCGATGGCCGCATTGAGACCCTTTGTGCCTGTGCCCTGCAGGCCGGAGCAGACCTCCCTTTGCTTAACGCACTCTCCGCTTGTGTTACCACCGATTCAGCACTGGATGTATTGGAAGCGGCCGGAATCATGGAAGAAACCCTGGCTGTATTGAACAAACGAATCGGCTTTTATCTGGGGCGTCGGTTGCCGGAATCGGTTGAAATTGCTTATGTATGCTTCAGCAATGCAGAGGATAGAAACTGTATCCTCTTTCAAAGTGATAATGCAGAAAAAATCATGAACAAATGGAGGAAATAAAAAGATGGTACATTTTGTTGGCGCCGGCAGCGGAGCTGCCGACCTGATTACGGTCAGAGGTAAAAACCTTTTGGAGCAGGCGGACGTTATTATTTATGCCGGTTCTCTGGTAAATCCTCAGCTTCTGGATTATGCCAAGGAAGGATGCCGTATCTTTGACAGTGCCAAAATGACTCTGGATGAGGTTATCGCAGAGGTAGAGAAGGCTGAGAAGGAAAACCTGACTACTGTTCGGCTTCACACCGGTGATCCCGCTATCTATGGCGCTATTCGTGAGCAGATGGACCGCCTGGATGCCATGCAGGTTGAATATGACTGCTGCCCCGGTGTTTCCAGTGCCTTTGGCGCTGCGGCTGCGCTCAAGGCAGAATACACGCTTCCGGATGTTTCCCAGAGTATTATTCTCACCCGTATGGCCGGCCGCACCGATGTTCCTGAGCGTGAGAGCATCGCTTCCTTTGCTGCCCACCATGCTACCATGGTTGTTTTCCTCAGCACCGGCATGCTGGAACAGCTGTCGGCCGAGCTGATTAAGGGCGGCTATGAGCCGGATACACCCGCAGCCTTGGTTTACAAGGCTACCTGGCCCGATGAGAAGGTTATGCGCTGTACAGTAGCCACTCTGGCTGAGACGGCAAAGGCCAATGGCGTATATAAGACGGCATTGACCATTGTCGGAAATTGCCTTGGTGATACCTATTCCCTCTCACGTCTGTATGCAGACGACTTCAGCACCGAGTTCCGTGAGGCTAAAAAGTGAAGGCTGCTGCCTTGGCTTTTACGGACCACGGCATGCTGGTTGGTAATCAGCTGGAAGGCTGCTGTGATTCCTTATGTCTGACACGTTGCCCTAAGGGGGGCCTTGCCGCCTGGACAGAGGCTGCTTTTAACGAGAACGATGCTCTGATTTACATTGGGGCCGTTGGTATTGCTGTTCGGGCAATCTCGCCCTTCGTAAAAAAGAAAAACACCGATCCTTGCGTTCTTGTCATTGACGAACAGGGTAAGTATGTTATTCCTGTTTTGTCCGGCCATATTGGTGGAGGCAATGATTTAGCCTGCCGTTTGGCTGACCGATTGGGGGCCCGGGCCATTATTACTACGGCTACGGATATTAACGGGCTGTTTGCGGTAGATAGCTGGGCAGTTAAACAAGGGCTTTATGTTTCCAACTGCGAAAACATCAAGCTGGTTTCCGGCAAGCTGTTGGAAGGGAGAATGATTTCCTTTCACTCTGACTTCCCCATTGTTGGTTCTCTACCGGACCATGTCGCTGAGAACACAGAAGCACCGGATTTTTATATCGGCTATCATAAGCCGGCGGCTTCGGTTCTGCACCTGATTCCCCGTAATGTTACGGTCGGTATCGGCTGTCGAAAAGGCATTGCCCGGGAGGCTGTGGAAAATGGCTTTGCTCAGGCTTGCTTGGATGCCGGGATTCCGGCTGAATGTGTTATTTCCGTAGCTTCGGTTGACCTTAAGAAAGAGGAGGCCGGACTTCTGGCTTTTTGCCAGGGCCATTCTCTTCCCTTTCAGACCTATAGCTCGGAGGAACTGGCTGCCCTGGAGGGTGAATTCAGTCCCTCTGCTTTTGTCCGGTCCATAACCGGTGTGGATAATGTCTGTGAACGCTCAGCTGTTAAGCATAGCGGAGGAAATTTGATTTTTAAGAAAAAAGCATATAACGGAGTTACAGTTGCCTTTGCGGCTCCGGTACCTGTTATTTCTTGGGAGGATTAACTTATGAATAAAATCTATGTTGTTGGAATTGGACCCGGCAAGCGCGAAGCCATGACGGCGGAGGCCGAGAGTGCTTTGGCCGGCAGTGACCTGATTGTTGGTTACAGCAAATACATTGACCTGGTCCGACCCTATTTCCCCAATCACCCGGTTCTGGATACCGGTATGCGAAAGGAAACCGAGCGCTGCCGCATGGCCTTTGAAAAGGCTAACGAGGGTATGACCGTTTCTCTGGTTTGCAGCGGTGATTCCGGCATTTATGGCATGGCTGGGCTGATTTATGAGCTCAGCACGGAGTTCCCCGAAACCGAAATTGTTGTTGTACCCGGTATTACGGCAGCCATCAGCGGCGGTTCTGTCCTGGGTGCTCCGATTGGGCACGACTTTGCTGTTATCAGCTTGTCTGACCTGCTTACCCCTTGGGAACTGATTGAAAAGCGACTGAAGTGCGCTGCAGAAGGCGATTTTAACATTGCTCTCTACAATCCCTCCAGCCACAAGCGCCATGACTATCTCCAGAAGGCCTGTGATATTCTTCTGACGGTCCATTCCGCTGATTTGATTTGCGGCTACGTGAAAAACATCGGCCGTGAAGGCGAGGCTGCTGTTGTGCTGACCTTGGGTGAGCTTAGAAATACTCAGGTTGACATGTTCACCACGGTCTTCATTGGCAGCACAAGAACCAAGGTTATTAACGGCAAAATGGTAACCCCCAGAGGCTATCGTGATGTCTGATATTGTTCTGTTCGGCGGTACAAGCGAGGGGCGTCTTCTGGCAGAGTTTCTTGAAGCGCAAAGTATTCCTTCCCTCGTTTGTGTTGCCACGGAATACGGGCAATCCCTGCTGCACCTGAAGGACACCGTAAAGGTTATGACCGGTCGGCTCGACGAGCAGGCCATGATTGAGCTTCTGGAAAAGGAAAAGCCCTTGGCTGTGGTAGATGCAACCCACCCCTATGCTGATATTGTTACGAAAAACATTCAAAAAGCATGTCAGTCTGTTGGAGTAACCTGCCTGCGTCTGCACCGGGACTCGGTGGAGGCAGACAAGGGGCACATCTTTTCTACTTTGGAGGAGGCAATTGCCTGGATTAATACTCAGCCTGGTATCGTATTTTCCAGCTTGGGAGCTAAAACGGCAAAGGATTTGTGTGCCATAAGTGATTATCAGGATCGCGTTTATCTTCGGGTTCTTCCTTTCCCTGCCGGGATTAGCTCCTGCGCAGAGCTGGGGTATCCCATGGCCCATATCATTGGCATGCAGGGGCCCTTCTCCCGCCGCATCAATGAGGCCATGTTTCTGGAAACCAAGGCATCCATCCTTCTAACCAAGGAGGCGGGGGCCGGAGGCGGTTTTCCGGAAAAGCTGGAAGCAGCACGGGCCTGCGGCATGCAGGTTGCCATCGTTGCTCGGCCGGATGATGTTGCCGGCTTGACCATGGATGAAATGAAGAAGGCCATTCTGGAATGTGCCCAGGGCGCCCGATCTGTTCAGGCGGAATCGTAAGTGAAAACTGTTGCTGTGATTGGCATTGGCATGAGCCGCAAGACCCTGACCGCCGAGGCGCTTTCCGCCATTCAAGGGGCGGAGGTTCTGCTGGGTGCTCCCCGCATGCTGGAGGAGTTTTCGGACCTATGCAAGCCTTCCCTGCCGGTATATCTGACGCCGGACATTCTTTCTGCCTTGGAACAGCGGGAAGAAGAGAGCTTTGCTGTTTTGTTTTCCGGTGACGTAGGCTTTTACAGCGGGGCTACAAAATTGGTGTCTGCGTTAAAGGATTATTCGGTTCAAATTTATCCCGGCATTTCGTCAGTGGTTTATTTCTTCTCACGCTGCGGCCGTCCCTGGCAGAATGCTTGTTTGGTCAGCTGCCATGGACTGGATACCGATCTGGTTTCGCCCGTTCGTCGAAATGCTGTCACCTTTGCCCTGACCGGCGGAAATGTGTCCGAACTGGCGGAGTCACTGTGTGAGGCCGGCTTTGGTGATTTGATGGTAACAGTAGGACAGAAGCTGTCCTATGAGGATGAAACTCTGGAAAGCCTTCCCGTTCGTGCACTGGTGGGGCGCAGCTTTGATTCCCTTACCGTTCTTCTCATTGATAATCCGGAACCCGATGACCGTGTTCGCAGCGGCATCCCTGATGAAGAATTTACCAGGGCTAAGGTTCCTATGACCAAGAGCGAGGTTCGGGCTGTCTGCCTGTCCCGTTTGGACATCCGCCCGGATGATATCTGCTACGATGTTGGCTGCGGTACCGGTTCTGTCACTGTTGAAATGGCTTTGGCAGCCTATCGGGGACGGGTTTATGCTTTTGATAAAAAGGAAGAGGCCGTTGCTCTCACCCTGGAAAACTGTGCTCACTTTCATATCGGCAATGTTAAGGCCTATTCCGGTCTTGCCCCCGAGGTTTTTCGGGATAAGCCCACTCCCGACGTTGTTTTCATAGGAGGCAGCAGCGGTAACCTGGCTGTTATCATGCAGGAGCTCTATGAGCGTAATTCCCGGGTTCGCTTTGTTGTAACTGCTGTATCCCTGGAAACAATTTCAGAAGCCATTCGGGCCTTTGGCCTGTTAAATAAGAAAATCAATATTTCTGAAGTGTCCGTATCTCGGACCAAGGCCATTGCCGGCCTTCATATGATGGATGCCCAGAATCCTATTTTTATCATGTCTGCCGGAGAGTAAACTATGAATCGACTACTGATTGCCGGAACCGGAAGCGGCTGCGGGAAAACAACCATTACCATGGCCCTTTTGGCTGCTCTAAAGGCACGCGGACTTGGTGTGAGCTCCTTTAAATGTGGTCCGGATTACATTGATCCCATGTTTCATCGTGAGGCCATAGGGATTCCTTCCTATAATCTGGATCCCTTCTTTTCTGAGGATGATCAGCTTCGTTCCCTGTTTGCCGTCCATGGGGGAAAGGATATTTCCGTCATGGAAGGCGTTATGGGCTTTTATGACGGAATCGGCATAGAAGGCCGCTGCAGCACCTATGATGTGGCCCGGGCTACGGAAACACCGGTGGTGCTGGTTATTAACGCAAAGGGCATGTCAACCTCTTTGGGAGCCATGCTGGCTGGCTTTAAAGGCTTTAAGGAGAACAGCCGCATTCAAGGTGTAATCTTTAACGGCGTTGCTTCCGGCATGCTTCCCATGCTCAGCGCTATTGCCGAAAAACAAGGAATACGAGCCTATGGCTGTTTTCCAAGAATGGAAGAACTGTCTGTAGGAAGCCGCAATCTTGGCTTGATAACGGCCGGAGAAATTGAAGACATACGGCGCATCATCGCCGAGCTGGGAAAGCTGGCAGAAGAGAATTTGGATATTGATGGCTTGCTTCAGCTTGCCGCTTCTGCAGCAGACATAACAGTCCCCTCCTACGGCTCCGTTGCAGTCAGAAAACAGGTTCGCATCGGCGTTGCCATGGATAAGGCCTTTTGTTTCCGCTATCAGGATAACCTGGACCTGCTGGAGGCTATGGGGGCCGAACTGGTGCCTTTTAGCCCCATGACGGATTCGGCCTTGCCGGACGATATTCATGCCCTCTACCTGTGCGGCGGATACCCGGAGCTGCATATGGATGCGTTGAGCGGTAATCAGTCCATGCGAACATCCATTAAAACCAAAATATTGAGCGGTCTGCCAACCTTTGCTGAATGCGGTGGGTTTATGTATTTGCATGATGATATTGATGGCGTTCCCATGTGTGGTGTTATCTCGGGAAGCAGCGTCAGGAAGAACCGTCTGCAGCGTTTCGGCTATGTTACGCTGACCACCGGGAAGGACGGCCTGTTTGGACCTGCCGGCAGTAGGATTCGTGCCCACGAATTTCATTATTTTGACAGTTCCAACAATGGCGTAGATTGTTCGTCTGAAAAGGCCTCCAACGGTACTGTTTATGCCTGTTGCCATGTAACCGACAGTCTTTTTGCCGGTTATCCCCACCTCTATTTCCCGGCAAATCCCCAATTTGCTGAAAACTTTATCAGAAAGGCGGCTGACTATGCTGCTTCTTTATAGAACACTACCTATTCTTTTGGGAGGCCTGATGGATTTTTTTCTTGGCGATCCCAGAGGGATTCCTCATATTATTATATTGTTCGGCAAAATGATAGCAGGGCTTGAAAAAAGTCTTCGAAAAGCCTTTCGCGATACAGAACAGGGGCAGCGAAATGCCGGCCGTATGCTGGTGGTTCTTATGCTTCTTTTTGTGCTTTTGGTATCTGCTGTGGTATTTGCGGCTTATCGGCTTTGGATTCCCCTTGGCCTTGTGCTGGAAACCTTTATTGTATGGCAGTGCCTTTGCATGAAGGATTTAAAGCTGGAGAGTATGCATGTCTACGATAAGCTTAAGCAAAAGGATTTGCCCGGTGCTCGCTATGCTGTTTCCATGATTGTCGGACGGGACACTGAGGTGTTGGATGAGGTTGGTGTAGCCAAGGCTGCCATTGAAACAGTTGCCGAGAACACTTCAGACGGGATTATCGCTCCCCTTTTCTATATGTTGCTTTTCGGTGGCTGCGGAGGCCTGTTGTACAAGGCTGTTAACACCATGGACTCTATGGTTGGGTATCGTAACGAGAAATACCTTCATTTTGGCAGAGCGGCCGCATTAACCGATGATGTGTTCAACTATATTCCGGCGCGACTGGCTGCCCGGCTTATGATTGCTGCTGCCGGCCTGTGCGCTTTCAATACCCGTCAGGCATTGAAAATCTACAAGAGGGACCGGCAAAAGCATGCCAGTCCGAATTCGGCCCATACCGAGTCCGTTTGTGCCGGAGCTCTGGAAATACAGCTGGCCGGTGATGCTTGGTATTTCGGCGAGCTGCATAAAAAAGAGTATATTGGTGACCCTATCCATCCGGTTGTTCCGGATGACATTAAACGGGCAAATAAGCTGATGGTTGTTACCACCGTTTTAATGCTTGCCCTGATTACTCTTGTTCGACTACTTGTATTTGGAGGTCTGCTTCATGCAGCGATTTGAACATGGCGGAAACATTTATCAGGGGGTTCCGGTTACCCTGGATTTTTCAGCTAATTTAAATCCCCTTGGAATGCCCCCTTCTGTAAAGAAAGCGATTTCGGAAAATCCGGAGCGCTTTGAGATATACCCGGACCCGGACTGCAGGGAGCTGAGAGCTGCGCTTGCATCTTATCATGGCATTGCGCCGGAGGATATTCTTGCCGGCAATGGTGCCGATGATTTGATCTATCGCATGGCCTTTGCGAAAAAGCCCCGCAAGGTGCTTCTAACCGGTCCCAGCTTTTCCGAATATGAGAAATCGGCCGTTTTCTCCGGTGCCGAGGTGGTCTTTCACCCTTTAAATCCGGATAATGATTTTCTGGTTACACAGGCTTTTGTAGATGAGATAACCGATGACATTGATTTGGTTTATCTCTGCACGCCCAATAATCCTACCGGCGTAACAGTACCGGAAAAGATTATTAGGGCAACGGCGGAAGCCTGCATGGAACACGATGCCATTTTCGTATTGGATGAATGCTTTATATGCTTTACGGATAAGGAAAGCAGTATTCCGCTGCTGGAGCAATACCCTTGCATGGCTATTCTGGAAGCCTTCACCAAGCGCTACGCCATGGCAGGTCTTCGACTGGGCTATATCATCAGTAAAAACCACAGCCTTCTTCAGGAACTGAAGGGCTGCGGTCCTTGTTGGAACGTTTCCGGTCCGGCCCAGGCTGCCGGTTTAGCGGCACTGCAATCCAATGACTATCTGGCCAAAGGGCTTGCTTTGATTCGCACCGAAGCAGAGTATCTGAAACAGGAGCTGGTACAGCTGGGGCTGCGGGTTTTTCCCTCGGAAGCAAATTATATCTTTTTCTATTCCAGGCAGCCTCTCTACGATTTGCTTCGTGAAAAGGGTGTGCTGATTCGCTCCTGTGATAACTATCCCGGCTTGTGTCATGGCTACTATCGTATCTGTGTATCCACTCATGAAAAGAATGAAGCGTTTGTTTCGCTTTTAAAGGAGGTCCTTCATGGCTAAGGTTATTATGGTTCAGGGCACCATGTCCAATGCAGGTAAAAGCATTATGGTTGCCGGCCTGTGCCGCGTTTTTCGCCAGGATGGCTACAAGGTAGCACCTTTCAAGAGCCAGAACATGGCACTGAATTCCTTCATTACCAAGGATGGCCTTGAGATGGGCCGTGCTCAGGTGGTTCAGGCAGAGGCCTGCGGTGCTGAGCCTTCGGTATTGATGAATCCCATTCTGTTAAAGCCTACTACAGACGTGGGCTCTCAGGTTATTGTTAATGGTGAGGTTTTAGGTAACTACCGTGCCGGCGACTATTACAAAATGAAAAAAAGCCTCTGGCCGGATGTAGAGAAGGCCTTTCATACCCTCTGCGAGCAAAACGATATCGTTGTGGTTGAGGGAGCCGGCAGCCCTGCTGAAATTAACCTAAAGCAGGATGATTTTGTAAACATGGGCTTAGCAAAACGCTTCCAAATTCCCGTTCTTTTGGTTGGTGATATTGACCGGGGCGGCGTTTTTGCTCAGCTGGCCGGAACCCAAATGCTTTTGGATGAGGAAGAAAAGTGCTTACTCAAGGCAACCATCATTAATAAATTCCGTGGTGATGTCGAAATCCTGCGGCCCGGTCTCAAGCAGCTGGAGGATATTATGCATAAGCCGGTTGCCGGTGTGCTGCCCTTGCTGCAGGTAGATATTGAGGACGAGGACAGCCTGACGGATCGTTTCACTCGTTCCGGCGGTGCCAAGCTGGATGTTGCAGTCATTCGCCTCCCCCGTATCTCCAACTTTACCGACCTGGCTGCTTTGGAGGCCACAGAGGGGGTCTCGGTGCGTTATGTATCCAAGCCGCGGGAACTTGGCAAGCCGGACGCTATTATACTTCCCGGTACCAAGAGCACTATTTCGGATTTGAAGTGGCTCCGTCAGTGCGGTTTGGAAGCCGCGATCCTGCATCTGGCTTCCAATGGTACCATTGTTGTGGGTATTTGCGGCGGATATCAGATGCTGGGTAAAATGGTTATGGATGCCTGCGGAGCAGAAGGCGGCGGCAGTCTTGCCGGTCTTGGCCTTCTTCCTACTGAGACGGCCTTTGAACCGGAAAAGCACCGTACCCGTATTTCCGGAAAGGTTCAGCCTAACAGCACCTTTGCTGAAGGTACCATGGTTGAAGGCTATGAAATCCACATGGGCAAGACCACTTTGGAAGCCGGCGCTACACCCCTGCTTCTGCTGGAGGACGGACAGCCGGATGGCTGCGTCAATGGCAATGTTTTCGGTTGCTACATTCACGGCTTTTTTGACAGTGTCCCCTGCCGTCAGGCCTTCCTGAATCTGCTCTGTGACAAAAAGGGCCTGAATCCGGAGGAACTCACGGCTATGGATTATGCCGAGTACAAGGAACAGCAGTTTGATATTTTGGCTGATGCTGTTAGAAGCGATCTGGACATGGATTTAATCTATCGCATTCTTAATCAAGAGGAATAAGGAGCTGTATTATGGAAATTAAACTGGAAAGGGTTCTTCCCACTGAAATTGAAAAGCGCAGCATGGAGATTATTGAGTCTGAGCTTCCCCATCCCATAGACCCGGCTCTCGCCCCTATCATCAAGCGTTGTGTTCATACCGCCGCAGATTTTGATTATGTTGATAATCTCTGTTTTTCCGACGGAGTATTGGAAAAGGCTCTGGCAGCCATTCAAAAGGGTGCCTTCATCATTACGGATACCACCATGGCCAAGTCCGGTATCAATAAAACGGAACTGGCTAAGTACGGCGGTGAAGCCCACTGCTTTATTGCTGATGAGGATGTTCGTGCATGTGCCAAGGCAAACGGCAGCACCCGGGCTGTAGCAGCCATGGAGAAGGCGGCGGCTTTGGACAAGCCCTTGATTTTTGCCATTGGCAATGCACCCACTGCTCTGGTTAAGCTCTATGAAATGATTGAAGAAGGCCGGCTGAAGCCGGAACTGATTATTGGTGTCCCGGTTGGTTTTGTTAACGTTGTGCAATCCAAGGAACTGATTATGACAGCAGATGTTCCTTATATTGTGGCCCGGGGACGCAAGGGCGGAAGCAACATTGCGGCAGCTATCTGCAATGCTTTGATGTATATCCTGCGCGATCAGAATAAATAAAAAAATCCCTGCCATGCGCGACAGAGGCCGCCTGTGGCAGGGATTCCTGTGTTTTCAGCTAAGAAGCATGCGGTCGTTATCCAGGTCTTCCCCGGTTTTTTCATGGAAGAGTCGCAGCAAATCAGCCACGGTAAGCCGAGAACGGCTTTCACCGGAGGTATCAAAAATGATACGGCCGCTGTCCATCATTACCGTGCGGTTGCCCAGCTCTAAAGCGGACTGCATGTTATGTGTGACCATAAGACAGGTCAGATTGTTTTCGGAGATAATCCGCTTGGTCATGGCCAGTACCTTTTCTGCCGTTGCCGGATCCAAAGCCGCGGTATGCTCATCCAAAAGCAGCAGCTTGGGAGGATGGAAGGTGGACATGAGCAATGTCAAGGCCTGACGCTGGCCGCCGGATAAGAGCCCAACGGGCTGCTTCATACGATTCTCCAGCCCCATTTCCAGCTGGGCGAGCTTTTCACGAAAGGCATCCCGGTCCGCTTTGCTGATGGTGCTCAGCCAACCGCCATGGCCGGCTGCTAAAGCCAGGTTTTCCTCAATGGTCATGCCCGGGGCACTTCCTCGCATAGGGTCCTGAAAAAGATGACCGATAGACTTGGAACGTCTATAGTCTTTATCGTAGGTAATGTCCTTATTATCCAATACAATACGGCCTTCATCCACATAAAATCCGCCGCAGATGGCGTTAAAGAGGGTACTTTTGCCGGCGCCATTACTGCCTATTATAGTAATAAAGTCCCCCTTTGTTACATGCAGACTCAGCTTATTCAAAGCGGTTTTGCTGTTGTTGGTTCCGGGGTTAAAGGTTTTGGATATTCCGTCTATCTTCAGCATGCCTTCACCTTCTTTTGATTGCGCTCAGCAGCGAGCATCCACACCAAGCAAATGGCTGCCAGTACCGCCAGTAGAATCAGGAAGGAACGGGACCAGACATTAATAACAGCCAATACTAGGAATATCACTGCCAAAAGGCCGAAAGTAACCTGCAGAATGCGGTAGAGATTGCGTCCCCGAGCAGCGAAGCGCTTGCTTTGGAATTCTACCATTTCCATGACGGTGGGATAAGAAATGGCGATGGCAACAATGACAGCGCTTACCAGCTTCAAAGCCGTTGCCGGCATGTTCAAACGCAGAGCAATGGCCACTACAATGCGATAGAGAACAGCACCGACAATTACGCCAAAAGCTCTCCAGGGAATGGTTTTTTTTCCAAAAATGGTTTCACCGATAATAAGAGAAGCCAGAGCAATGGTAACCATTCCGGTTCCCATATTGATGTCACAGGTCTTGTTGTATTCACCGATAAGGCAACCGCCCAGTGCGGTAATGGCATTGGAGCAGCACAGACCAATGGTAATCATCAAATGGGGATTAATGGAAGATGATTTAACCATGGCCGCATTGTTGCCGGTTGCTCGAATGGAAAGGCCCAAACGGGTGCGAAGGAAGAGCAGCTGCAGAACCAGTACCAATACGACAAAGGCCAGCGCAACAATCAGCTTATAATAAGGGGCCAGAACGGTTCCGGACAACAGAGCCTTGGCTCGGGTGAACACAGTCTCACAGTCATTAAGGCTGAGAGTAGATTTACCCATGATTAAAATATTTATGGTATACAGTCCGGTGTTGACAACAATACCGGCCAGCAAGCTTTCAATTTTAAGCTTTGTCTGTAAAAAGGCGGTGACAAAGCCGGAGCAAATACCGGACCCGACAGCGGCCAAAAGGGCCAAAGCGGGATGACCGGCAATGGCAACTACGCTGCCTACGGCACAGCCAAGGGTATAGCAGCCATCGGTAGATAAGTCGCAAACATTCAGCATGGAATAGCTGAGAAACAAAGCGAGGGCAACCAGTGAATACACCAAGCCCAGCTCAATGGCGCTCTGCATAACGCCCCAGGATATAAACAAGGCAGGATACCTCCTGTTTTTAGTAAAGAACTCTTCTTTTGACGTTGAAAGCTATCCTGCGCATGGCTGCGCAGGATAGCCGGTCATTTATTGATTAGTTGTCAAACTCAGCCTGAGTGGTCAGCTCTCTGAATTCGGTTGCAATTTCGCCGAAGGCGGACTTGATGGTTTCCAAATCAAAGCCAATGGCTTCGCAGGTTTCGGTGTTAACAGAAACGATGCCGTTGTTGAAGGTTACAACACCGTAAGCAGCGGGGTCAGCATTGTTAACCAGAATATCCACAACAATGTCACCGGTGGCAGTGCCCAGAACCGCATAGTCAACGCCGTAACCGGCAAAAGCCCCCCACAGAGCGAAGGAGTCAGCGCCGGTATAATGAGGAATCTTGGCATCTACAAATACTTCATAGATGGCCTGCTCAGCAGCCATAACGGTATTGTCGGTGGGAGTAAAGACGGCCTCTACCCCTTCGGCGACCAGTGCCTGGGCAGCCATCAGCACTTCATCCGTGGTAGAACCGGTCTTTTCAACATACTGAATGTTCATGCCGTCCAAAATGGTCTTGGCGGATTCAATGGCGGCCTTGGAGGAATCCTGAGCGGTATCATACAGCAGGCCTACCTTTTTCAGCTCGGGACTGGCAGCTGTCATCAGGTTAATCAGAGCTTGAGCGTCCAGACCATCGGAGGTGCCGGTTACCTTACCGCCGGGGGCATCCATGGAAGCAACCAGCTTGGCACCGACAGGATCGGATACAGCAGCAAATACAACAGGAATGTCGGTATCCTCGGTTGCGCTGACCATGGTCATAGCCGTGGGAGTAGCGATGGCAACAATAATGTCAACCTCATCGGCCACCAAATCTGCACCAATCTGATTCAGTACGGCGGGGTCTGCCTGAGCATTGTCGTAGTAGGGCTCGTAGTCAAAGGTAACGCCCAGTTCAGCGCCCTTGGCATCCAGCTCAGCTTCCAGATTGTTTACAATCTGGTTCAGAGAAGCATCGTCAACATAGTTAACGATACCAACCTTGTACACCGGTGCCTCAGTGGGAGCTTCAGCAGCGGCCTCCTCCTCAGCGGGAGCGCTCTCTTCAGCAGGTGTCTCGGTTTCTGCAGGAGCTGTGGTTTCAGCTGTAGAAGCCGAGGCTTCGTTTTTTGCCTCGGTGCTGCCGCAGCCGGCCAGCAGGCCAACCAGCATCAGCAGGGACAATACAATAGCGAGTGTCTTCTTCATTGTGATTTCTCCTTTTCAGTTTTTATATATCTTTACATGAAAGCTATATACATCCTAATAATCGGGTAGGAGGGGGTGACTAACCCCCGTCCTCCCACACCACCGCTCATGCAG
>JAKSQI010000029.1 GCA_024404215.1 Oscillospiraceae bacterium | reverse complement strand
GTTCTGTGCCACATGGCCAGGCACGCAGAGGAACTGGGCATTAACCCGGAAAAAATCGGCGTTGGTGGTGGAAGCGCCGGCGGCAATCTGTCGGCAGCCATGACCCTGATGGCCCGAGATAAAGGCTTCCCTAAGCTTTGCGGTGTCTTTTTAGGCAGCCCCATGCTGGATTGCCGCAACATTACCCGTTCCTCCCTTGAGCTGGATGACTTGGCTCTGCTCTGGAACCGTCCTCAGAACATTGAGGCATGGAGCATGTACCTGCAAGGGCAGGAACCGGATTCTTACGCCTCCCCTGCCTTGGCGCCCATGGTAGCTGCCCTGCCACCGGCAGTCATGTTCACCAGTGAGCTGGACCCCTTCCGGGACGAGTCCATTCTGTATGCAACCCGACTGCTGCAGCAGGGAATCTCCGTAGACCTTCATGTTTACCCGGGTGCCTATCATGGCTTTGACATGCTTGCCCCGGATTGCAGCATGACAATTCACCAGCATCAAGCCATGTCCGACGGAATGAAACGCCTTCTTCACAAGGGGCAGTTCTGATTCTTTCAAGTATGAACCCCCTGCCGAGCCATTTGCAGTGCTCGGCAGGGGGTCTTTTCATTCTTCTTCATAATTGAGCTCTTCGTCAAGCTCGTCCTCCTCTTCGTCGTCTTCCCCATCCGGAGAGAGGACGTCCTTCCCGGCCAAAAGGCGGGCTGGGTTTATTTCCAACAGGACCTCGGCATAGTCTTCATCCCAATAATGCTCCAAAGCCTCACGGAGTTCTGTAAGCCTGGGCGTGCGGACCTGGGCCGTATGGGCATCGCTGGCAACAATGTGTGCCAGCCCATGGTCCAGAATCCAACGGGAGGTCTGACGGGCATGATTGCCCAGAGAGCCCAAAACACTCCCCTTATTCACCTGTAGAATGTAGCCTTCGTGAAACCAGCGTACCAAAGCATCCCGGTTGTGCTGAACGGCCACATAGCGTTCCGGGTGGGCTATAATCAGCCTGGCTCCTTCAGCAGACAGCCGTTCTATCATGTCCTCCATGTCGCGCAAATGGGTATGAAAGCGGAATTCAATCAGCAGATAGTCGGTATTTCCAATGGTAGGAAGCAGGCCTCTCCGCAGGAGCTCCGGTGTTTCCTTGGAGCAAAGCACCTCGGAACCGGTATGCAGGCGCAGCTTAAGGCCCTTTCTTGCAATGGCTTGCTGGGTCAACGCATTCACCTTGGCCAGCTTTTCCTTTATACCCTCCGCCTCAGCCAGGCTGTATTGAAAATGGGGTGTTGCCACAATATCCGTAACACCGGAGGCCTCTGCCATGGCAGCCATGGCCAGTGTTTCTTCCAAATTCGGGCTGCCGTCATCCACGCCGGGCAAAATGTGGCAATGCATGTCAATCATAGGGTATGCTCCTTGCTTATGGGATGTCTTATCATAGCACACTTAGGCCACCTTGCGCAATCTCGCCGTGACAAAGCCCCCCCTTCATGCTATAATTATGTGAAATTTTACTGTAACGGAGGGTACCCATGGAAGAGAAAAAACGCATTCCCCCTTTGGAATTTGTTACCAACCGCCCCCTGCTTATTGATGAAGAAATCAAAAATGCCGACTACATTGTTCCGGACTGGCTAACACCCCCGGAGGCCGTATCCGAGGACGCCATAGTCCGCTGTCTGGATACCGATGTTTTGGTAGCCGGTGCCGGCTTATCCGGCCTCTGTACCGCCCTGCGGGCCGCCCAAAACGGGCTGAAGGTTATTGTCTGCGAAAAAACGGCTACCTATGTAGGGCGGGGCGGCATGTTTGGTTCAACCGACTCTCGCCTCATGCGGGAGTTGGGCATAAGTTTGGATAAAGACCGTATCGCCCGGGAATGGATTCACCTCTGCGGCAACCGTTGCCGTGAGGATTTGGTCCGGCTTTTTGTAGACAAAAGCGGCGATGCCATGGACTGGCTGATTGACTTCTTAGCCGAAGAGAAAATCTACCCGGGCATGTACGGCGGCCAATACAAGGGCCCTGAATATACCGAATATGCCGGAACCCATATGTTCGTCCCCGGTGAAGGTTGCCGCTTCCGCCAGTGGGGAACAGCTTTGGTCTGTGCCGCCCTGAAAACCCGGGCCGAGGAAGCCGGAGTTACTTTTCACTTCCACACTCCGGTGAACTATTTGGAGAAGGAAGGAGACCGGGTCGTAGGCGCCATTGCCGAAGCCGAGGACGGTAGGATTCGCATCCGTGCCTCCCGTGGGGTCGTTCTAGCCTGCGGCGATATTACCGAAAACCAGAAAATGATGGCCTATTATGCCCCCTTTGCACTAAAGCCGGCACGAACCGCAGCATTTCCTCCCAACGCCAACACCGGCGACGGCCACAAAATGGGCCTTTGGGCCGGCGGCAGTCTGGAGGATGGCCCCTGGTCAACCATGGTCCATTTGGTAGGCGAAGGCCTCTACACCTTTGCTTTTCTCTTTGTCAACCGTCTTGGGCAGCGTTTCATGAACGAAGACAGCTGGGTTCAGGCCAAATCCATTCAGTGCCTTAACCAGCCGCTGGGAGAATATGCCTTCACTGTGTTTGACAGCCGCTGGATAGCTGACGTGGAACGCACCGTGGATTTGGGAGGCGGCCAGTTCTGGGACTCCTTCTCTCGTCGTTACGGTGAGCCCTGGACTCCGGAAGATGCTCAGATTGACCATACCCTGAACACCTATCTGGAAAAAGGCATTGCCTTTGCCGGCTCCACCATTGCCGAATTGGCAGAAAAAATGGGAGTGCCGGCTGAGGCCTTGGAGGCTACAGTGGCCCGCTATAACGAGCTTTATCGCAAGGGCCATGACGATGATTACGGAAAGCGCCCGGAGCTGCTGACCGAAATTGCTGAGCCCCCCTTCTATGCCATCCGTTGGGCTCCGGCCCTGCTGGCTGTAACCGGTGGTCTGAACACCAACACCCGGATGCAAGTCTTGAACAAAATGGGCCTTGGCATCCCCGGTCTCTATGCCGTAGGCAATAATGCCGGCGGCCTATATGGCAGCGACTACCCGGTTATTCTGAACGGCAACAGCCACGCCCGCTGTGTCCTCTGGGGCATGCAGGCTGCTGACAGTCTGTCCGAAAAGCTCGGATAACCCCGCTCCCCCTCCGCCTTTGCTGTATTGCAAAGGCGGATTTTTTCTCTTTTCTGCAAAAATGGCCTGCCGCAGTTTCGCGGCAGGCCTCAAAGAAAACGATATTAGTAGCTAATCAGGTACTTGTCAATTTCCCAACTGCTGACCCGGGTGCCGTATTCGTCGCACTCGGCCTGCTTGCCCTTGACAAACTGGCTGACGATATGCTCACCCAGAGCATCCATCACAACCTCATCCTGCTGCATGAGCTTCAAAGCCTCATTCAGAGAAATGGGCAGGTTATCAATGCCATTGGCCTTGCGGGTCTCATAATCCATCTCAAAGATGTTCTCGGTAATCTCAGCCGGAGGAACCATACCCTTCTCAATACCATCCAGCCCGGCGGCCAGGCAAACAGCCAGAGTCAGGTAGGGGTTGCAGGAAGGATCAGGACTGCGCAGCTCAACACGGGTTCCCTTGCCACGGGCGGCAGGAATACGAATAAGGGCACTGCGGTTGGAAGCAGACCAAGCCAAGTAGCAAGGTGCCTCATAACCGGGAACCAGACGCTTGTAAGAGTTAATCAGGGGGTTGGCAATAGCCGTCATACCCTTGACATGGTGCAGCAGACCGGCAATGAAGCTGTAGGCTTCCTTGGACAGGCGGCGGTCACCATTCTCATCATAGAAAACGTTTTCGCCGTTTTTGAACAGAGACATATTCACGTGCATGCCGGAACCGGCAATGCCATAAATGGGCTTGGGCATAAAGGTGGCATGAAGGCCTTCCTTGTGAGCAATGGTCTTAACAGCCAGCTTGAAGGTTACAATGTTATCGGCAGCCTTCAGCGCATCGGCATACTTAAAGTCAATCTCATGCTGGCCGGCAGCACACTCGTGGTGAGAGGCTTCGATTTCAAAGCCCATCTTCTCCAGATTCAGGCAGATTTCGCGACGGGTATCAATGCCCCGGTCCACAGGACCCAGGTCAAAGTAGCCGGCGCCGTCACCGGTGTTGGTAGTGGGCCGCCCCTTTTCATCGGTTTCAAAAAGGAAAAACTCACATTCGGGGCCAACGTTGAAGGTATAGCCCATTTCCTCCGCCCGCTTCAGCACCCGCTTCAAGGCACCGCGGGGGTCACCGGAGAAGGCCGAGCCATCAGGGTTAGTAACATCGCAAATCAAGCGAGCAACGTTGTGATTTTCACGGGTACGCCAGGGCATCAAGGTGTAGCTGTCCAGATCGGGATGCAGATACTGGTCGGATTCATGGATGCGGCTGAAGCCCTCAATGGAGCTACCATCAAAAGCAATTTGGTTGTTAACCGCCTTCTCAATCTGAGAAGCCGGAATGGCCACATTCTTGGGCTGACCAAAAATATCCGTAAACTGCATGCTGATGAAATCCACATTGTCTTCCTGAACCTTGCGGATGATGTCTTCCTTCGTAAACTTGCTCATACAAGCTCCCCCTTAAAGGTGATTTTTTTCAGTAAAATCGTATCCTTTATTATAAGAATGGAGGGCCTGTTTTGTCAACTGTTATCAACCTTGTCCCCTGCCAAAAGCCGGGCTTTCTGCTGCAAAAAACGGATAACATAGCCCAGTCCCTTCTGCCGGTCACTTTCAAAGGTCTCCATAATGGCGGTTTCCTGCAGAAAGGTAACCTGAGCCTCAGCCACCTCCTCAGCCCTTTGGCCCCAGAACATTTGCCGCAGCAGACTCAGAACCCCTTTGACAATCAGCGTATCGCTGTCGGCCTCAAAGAAAAAGCGCCCTTCCGCATCCCCGTAGGTTTTCAGCCACACACGGCTTTGGCAGCCCTGAACCAAACGGTTCTCCCATTTATCCTCCGGATTCATGGGCTTAAAGCTACAGCTGATTTCTATCAGGTAGGCATATTGGTCAAAATCATCGCCGATTTCCAGAAACTCCTCCACAATCCGGCGCTGAATTTCTTCTACAGCTGTCATGTTTTCGTCCCCTTCAGCAAAGGAATTACCCGGCGAAGGCCGTCCAAAAAGGCTTCCATTTCTTCCTGGGTGTTATAGAAGGCCGGGGACACCCGAACCGCACCTTCCAGCCCGAAATGGCGCAGGGCCGGCTGAGCACAGTGGTGGCCGCTGCGGACAGCTATACCCAGCTTGTCCAGCAGTGCTGCCGTATCAAAGGCAGAGAAGCCCTGCAGGTTAAAGCTCAGTACACCAACCCGAAAACGAGGACTTCCCACCAGCTCAACCTCGGGAATCTCTCTCATCTCCTGCTCCAGATAGCGAATAAGATTGCGTTCGTGCTCACAGGCACCGATTCCCAGCCTCTGCACATACTCCAGAGCTTCACCCAAAGCTATAATGCCGGCAATATTGGGCGTGCCGGCCTCAAACTTAAAAGGCAGGCTCTCAAAGGATGCAGAGGTCTCGGTTACCCGGTCGACCATGCCGCCCCCAAAGACTACCGGAGGCAGCTTCTCCAGTATGTCCCGCCGTCCATAGAGCACACCGGTACCAGTAGGGCCCATAATCTTATGACCGGAAAAAACAAGAAAATCACAAAATAGCTCCTGCACATTGGTTCGCCCATGCCGAATGGCTTGAGCGGCATCTACCAGCACAAAGGCCCCAGCCGCATGGGCCAGCTTTACAATGTCATCCAGAGGATTTAAAGCTCCGATTACATTGGAAACCCCACACACAGCCACCATTTTGGTTTTTGAACTCAGCATACTTGCCAGTCGATTCACATCCAGACTGCCGTTTGCCTCCATGGTCCATATTTTCAGAGCTGCTTCATGCCTGCGGCAGGTCTCCTGCCAGGGAACCAGATTGGAGTGATGCTCCATATTGGTAACAATAATCTCGTCCCCCGGATGCAAGAACGCCCTGCCAAAGCTTTCCGCAACCAAATTGATGCCCGCTGTAGTGCCGGACGTGAAGATGATTTCCTCCGGATACCGGGCATTCAGGAAACGCTGCACCTTGACTCTGGCCTCTTCCATTCGTTTGGTAGACAGCTGGCTGAGCCGATGAATGCCCCGATGGACATTGGCCTCATAAAGCCGATGCTGTTCGCAGTAGGTCGCCAGTACCGGCTCCGGCATTTGCGTTGTTGCTGCATTATCCAGATAAATCAGTGGGTGGCTGTTAACTGACAGCCCAAGAATGGGGAAATCCCCACGGATAGACTCAGGTTGAAACATGACTGTTCCCTTCCTCTCCTTCCCGAAAGCCATACTGCAAAAGCAAGGCATAAGCATCCAGCAGTTCCTGCTTCAGTCCGGGAGTGTCCAGATTGATTTTCAAAATATCTGCAATATGGCCTACATGGTAAAGGATGTTGTTGCGATGCATGAAAAGGCATTCTCCCGCCTTTGCCGCACGACTTTCGCACTGCAGATAAACATAAAGCAGGCGGACATTTGACCCTCCCTTGGCTTTGTCATAGGCGTAAAGTCTCTCCAAAAGCTTAACCGCCCGGTTGCCGCGCCAGAGTCTTTCCTCGGCCGCTCTTTCAGAGGCTAGAATAGCCAATGTCCGGCTCTCAAATGGGAACACATGGGGCCAATGGCCCAAAGCCTCAGAGGGCAGACTCAGGAAAGCGCCTTCCCCGCCGCAGGCCTTCAGGGCTGCCTTAGCCTGCAGATAGGCAACATCCACATCCTTGATGCGGGTAAAGCCAGCGCTGGCGCCGCAGCAAGCGTCCGCCTCACTGAGGTAGTGTTCCAGGGTTTCGTAGGTTTCTTCCGGGGCGTCCTGAATTTCCGGGCGGTTGGAAAAGCAGAGTACCAGCACCTGCTCCTGATAAATGGAAACCATACTGCCGGGAAAGAGATTCTCCAGGTCCGTCCGGAGGCGATTGGATTCCATAACCCCTGCAACACCGGCCTTAACCGAGAACAAACGGAAATACCCTGCTGTGGGAAGATTCAGCGCCGATGCCCGGTCAGCCAGAACATCCTCATTGGTTATGTTGTTTTCGATCAGTTCAATCAAAAAGCTGCTTTCCGTGCCAACACCGGAACGGTGGCGGCGGGCTACATCCAGATAACGGTTGATTTCCTCGCTGAGCATACGGAAAAGATCCAACACCCCCGGAGAAAGGGAACGGACATTAGCCGTCATGACGCACTGGGCATGATAGGTGTTGTGATAATAGTAAATACGACTGACCAAATCATAGCGGGACACATCTCGGTTGGTAGTGATAATCAGTCCGTCCGGCTCCTGACGGGTATCCGCCCGGCCTACACTGCGTAAAAGCTCGGTGGTCTCTACCGGGTGGTAGCCCTTTTTTATCAGGCGGACGCTTACCGGGTCATCAATAGGGATGTTGCGGGTATAGGCCAGCAAAGCCATGGAATAATCTGAAATGGAGATAAAATTGCCGATAATTGGCTCACTCAAGGCCAGCATGCTTTGGAGGGAGCGATGCTCGTATACACATCTGCGCAGACTTTCCTGCCAGCTGCCAATGCGAACAAACAGATTCTGAACATGAGCTATCAATTCCAGAATATTGATGTTCTGATTGACAACAATCAACCCCCGCAGGCTCTCTTCGGTTTCCCGGTTATCTTCAATTCGGTCTCGCAGGCATACGCAATAGCCCTTTCTCTGCTCCGTGCTCTGCTGAAGAGCTGTCGAAAGCATACCCACATACAAAGCATCCGGCCGCCAGTTCTCTGTTTGCTCAGTAAGAATTGACATCCGTGAAAATGTAATATTTCCGTTTTGCCGAATGTAATTGATGTAACGGAAATTCTGAAAGCTTTCCAATAAAATGTTAAGAGTAATAGCCATGGTTTTCCCTCGATCCTTTAAAGATATTGGGATTATACGTCCCCGAGAAACTCTTGTGCACGCTTCCGCCGCCACTTCGTATGAAAATACAAAATGACGGCGGAATATAACGGAATGGAAACAGCTAGTCTTTTGCAAGAATATTCGGAATTTTAGAATAATACTACGATAAGACGATTAGCCTTGCATGGCTCTCCATACCATTTGGCACACAGCTTCCAACGTCTCTGCCTCTGCGGTCTCTTCCGGAGGAAGTTTTAGCGACAAATCTCTTTGAATGGCCATAAAGAGCAGCAGAATCTTGGCCGTTTGGGAAGTCACACCATCACAGGAGCGGGCCATGTCGTATTCCTTAACCAGCTCCGGCGACAGCTTCATGCTTTTTGACAGGCTAAGGGCGGCCAGATCGTCCATGCGGTCTGTTGTACACTCAGCCTCTGCTAAATGGAACTTACACAGAATATAGGCCCGCAGTTCCCTTTTCAAAAACTCATAATGCAGTTCGTCCGCATCCAGAATGGCCTTGCTGTGCAGGGCCGCTTGAACTTTGGACTCCAGAATCATGGCTTTTGCCTCGGACGCCGTCATAAATCCTCTTAGTACTCCAGCACAACCGGCTCAACATCCATGCTCTTGGCCAGATTAATCAATTCCTTATGATAATCACCATATACCATGACCAGATGATTACCGAAATCACACTGGGTATCAAAGAACTTATCGATATCCTTAACCTTAAAGTACACAATCTGAGAGCAGTTGGGAACCTCAAAGCCATCACCGCAGACAACCTCTGCATTAGCGATGAACATCTTTTCACCGTCAGGAGAGAAGCGGCACAGAGTCATAATCTGTCCCTCATCCTGGTCACAGTCACAGCGGATGGTAGCACCAAAGCCCTGATCAAAGGCAAAATGCTGCAAACCATATTTAGAGTTTTTCCCGGGATTTTGAATACGGCGATGGGCAACGGAATGCTGCATGAAATATACCGCCTGGTTGGCACCGATTCTGGACTTCAGCACGTTGGCAGAGCGCTCGGTACCACCCAAAACCATGGGCCGCTCATTAAACCAGTTCAGTGGCTCAGTATTGCCGACATAGGGGCACTGGCCGGAAACTGCCATCAGGGCCTGCATGGATACAACAGAGTCCACATCAAATTCACAGCAGGAGGGAATACCCTGCTCCATATTCAGGGAATGGGTTAGACAGAAGGTGAATTTCATCTCATTGAGACGGCGGGTAGAGCAGGCATCCGGGCAGGGAGCTGTAAAGCCGCAGCAATCCTTATCATCCATGTGCTTTTTCACGGTCAAATAGGCATAGAGGCTCCGGAGCAACATGTCACGCTCAATTTCAACAAAGTCAGCACCGGCCACCAGCTCATCTGCCATACGTTCGGCTTCGGCCTTATCCTCTTCGGTCAAATCCAACGTAGCACGGCCGGGCGTAGTGGGATTACCGCCTTCTACAGCAGGGGTCATCTGGTCAAAGAGCTCGTGAATGTTTTCGAAACGGAAGCGAACTCCCAGCTTTTTGGTGATTTTTTCAAAGCTGTTGAAGCTGTCAATGGAGCTGTAGCTGGTGGGATTGGCAAAGCGGGTGGCCAGAAGAATGCGGGTGCTGCGCATAATCTTACGGGCTCTCAGCGTTACCAAAATATCCTTCAGCTGGTCCCAGCGCCAGATGGAATAAACCTCAGTCTGCTTATCCTCCTCGCCGGCCCGGGCAGTAGCACGAATAGCGGCAGGAATGGCAGTGTTGCTGGCATAGGAATCCGGCGTAATAATCAAGGGTTTGGTAAAACGGCTGGCATATTCTACCAGCAAGTCATCGCAGGCAATGGAAGCAGAGCCGATAACCACATCGCAGGCATCCACGGAAGGCTTCAGCGCTTCCCACATGGCTTCATGGTTGTCCCAGTCGTCGGTTCGCTGCAGAACAGCAGCCTCCAGAATTTCAAAATTTGGATTTTCCTCTGCCATTTTATTCAGGATGTCCACCGTTGCCTTTTTACGGCGAGCATTTGCCATGCCGTCATAACCGGGCTGCAGGGTGTCTCCGCTGCCAAAGCGGCAAGGACCTTCATAATAGTACTTGTGCTCACACATGGCAATTAGTGGAAGTACCTTCAGCTTAACATCAAATGCTCTTGTAATACTCATAACGACTACCTCCATGAGAATATTTAATTTGCGGCCCGGCCGCTTTTCTGAAAAAAAGCTTATCACACTTGCTGTTAAAACATGAATTTCAAGCACCCTAAAAAGCCAGCCCCCTTCTTGCTTTTCGCCTTGCTTCTTCCTCCCGCAGAAAGGCCGCAAGGCCTTCCCCCCAAGGCTTTTACGCCCATTATTAAAGCTTTCGCCCAATAAGCCGCTCGTTTGTTTTTGGCATTTGTCAGTATTTAAGCTTGTTAACTCTCGGGAACGTCCATTGTTCTTCCTTCTCCCTTGCATTTTGACAGGATTCCAAAAAAACGCCGCCCTGCCGGGCGGCGTTTCAGCGTTTGCAATTACATGCTCAATTCGGTACGGGAAATCAGGTCATTCTGACCGGTAATATGAAGCTCTACAAAATAGGCAGAGAAGCCGGCAACACGGACAACCAGATCCTTATACTCATCGGGGTTCTGCTGGGCCTTCTTTAGGGTATCGGCAGAGATGACGTTAATCTGCATCTCCATGCCGCCCATGTCAAAGTAGGTAGCAATCAGCTGGCTCAGCTTGGTAACGCCTTCCTCACCCTGCAGGCAGCTGGGTGAGAACTTCATGTTCAGCAGAGTACCGTTAGAATACTTGACCTGATTGATTTTGGATACGGAGGCCAGCACGGCGGTAGGGCCGTTCTTATCCCTGGACTGCAGGGGGGAGATACCGTCTGCCAGAGGTGTTCCGGCACTGCGTCCGTCCGGGGTAGCGCCGGTCATCATGCCGAACATAACATTGGTGGTTACCGGGTAAAGGCCGGCAGCATAGCGGCCGCGAGGACCTGTACAGCTGTTGCAGCAGTCGGCAAAAACATCAGCAGCCCAGCCGGCCCAGTAGTCAACCTCGGCCTCACCATTGCCGTAATGCTTGCACTCATTTTGAATGCGGCGCTGCAGGTCTTCATAGCCCTTCCAGTCGTTCATCAGGGCATCGTACATCTCTCTTGTGGACACCTGCTTGGTATCATAGCAGAGATGCTTCAGCATGTAGAGGCTGTCGGCCACATTACCGATACCAACACCGGCCATGCCGCAGGAGTTGTACTCAGCACCGCCGTACATAACATCCTTACCGGATTCCATGCAGCCCTTCATGGTACAGGATACAACCGGCAGAGGCAGCTGCTCGCGGGCCACATACTCAAAGTTGTTAATCTGCATGGCATGCCAGCGGGTAAAGAACTCAATCTGCTTCTTATAAGCTTCCAGAACCTCTTCAAAGGTTTCCATCTCATAAAGGTAACCGGTAGAAAGGCCCACGCGGTTTTTAACCTCCTTCGGTTTATCGGAGCTGTCCTTGGGGGCGCCAAACATAAGGGGAATGGGCAGGTAGCCATCGTTAATACCCAGCCAGATACCATTTACCAGATTCAGATAGGAAACGGAACCGGTACCGCCGCAGGCAGGCCACTCATTGCCGTTACCGCCAGGCTCAACGCAGCCGATGGGGCTGTAGTTGCGGGCACTTTCCAGACTATGACCACGAGCCATCAAGGCAGGAATAATGACCTCGTCGTTTTCAAAGGTGGGAACACCACCGCAGATTTTGGTGGTTTCAATGGCAGCCTCCCAGAGGGAAGCAGGGGTATTCTTATGAACGCGGAGCGAGTGGGGAGGATCATGGAGAACCAGACGGGCCATGGACTGCAGCATCATGTAGGTAACCATATTGGAAGCATCGTTGCCGTCCTTATCCACACCACCCAGAGAAACCATCTGGCCGGAGGTATAGCCCGGGTTGGACTGGGTAGCACCATAGCTCCAGGGCTTATTCATTTCGGCCACCTTCAGGTAGAAGAGGTCCAGCAGCTCCTGGGCATATTCCTTGGTAATGGTGCCGTTGGCCACATCCCGCTCACAGAAATCACCCAAATACTGGTCCACACGGCCCAGACTGATACCGTGCATGTTGGCATCCAGGCAGAGGCAGGTCTGGGACATGTAAAGGCACTGCAGGGCTTCATGATAGTTGCGGGCAGGGTTTTCCATGGTCCAGTTCAAGACCTCGGCCATCTTTTCCAGCTCTGCCTTGCGCTCCGGCTTTTTCTCTACCGCAGCCATCTCTGCTGCTACGGCAGCATAACGCTTGGTCAGGCGAATCATGGCACCGGTAACAATATCCACCGCACGGTAGAAATTGTACTGCTCACAGGTATTGCCGGGCATGCCCGCTTCCAGAATTTCCTTACGCTTGGCTCGTGCCTCCTCCTGAATGGCTTTAAAGCCAACACGAATAGCCTTATCATAGCCGGTAACAAAATGGCCAACCGGGGTGTCACTGATGGTCATCTTGCCCAGCATGGTGATACCGCCAAAATCATGGGGTTCAAACTCGTCTACATAGTAGGCCTCGGTTTTTGCCCAGTTGCACTCACCCATCCAGTAATCGATGGTGCTCATCAAATACTCCTTGTCCTCAGGAGAAATGATGTAAGGGTCAATGTCACGGGTGGAAATAAAGCCGCTGCCGACTTCTTCCTTCAGGAAGGTGCAGCTGTTTTCAGGATAAAGGGCAGCTGCACGGAACTTGGCAGACTGAGCGCCTACAATGACCTCGTCTTCCCCAATGCGGACAGGAATTTTCTCACAGATAGCCTCAAAGGCTCTGGCACGGCGCAGGATGCCGGAGAGCTCGGGGTGAGCGGTATAAAACTCGGTAATGATGCGATACCGTGCCAGGCAGATTTCCGGCTGCACTGTGCGGTATTGTTCGCGGATGCGCTTCACGCGGTCGGTGACAGGGCTTAATGTATAAGACATAAGGGTTGCCTCCTTTATAGTATTCTTTGACATTTACAGTATAGCACAGCCATGGAAAAGAGTTGATTCAAGCTTGCTATGATTTCATGCAGAGATTAACGCAATTCCCCAAAAAGCAGACAAAGAAAAGCCCGACAGACTCTCGTCTGCCGGGCAGTTGTCAGATCAATTGAACATCTTTTCCTGATACTTGGCGTACCAGAAGTCATTGAGTTCGCCGGAGATTTCAATATGCTTGTCATCAGGATAGGTAACCTGAAGTCCGGGGAATTCCTCACACAGCTTTTGGGCTGTGTTATACATCACGATATCAAAGAGCTTGCTGCCTGTCAGCTGCATGATGTACTCAACCTTATGCATTTCCACACTAATCCCTCCTTGTATAGTATCTTTAGATACTACTTCCTTTATAAAAAGTTTAAATATTA
>JAKSQI010000028.1 GCA_024404215.1 Oscillospiraceae bacterium | reverse complement strand
AGTGGGCTCTTTTCCCTCGGCGGCAATATCCAGGGCCTGTCCGCCACAAATGCCCCGAAGACCAGCGGCCCGAGAGAGGGAGCGAATCATGCCGGTAATACTGCCGGCCGAGCAGCTGCTGCTTGCCAGCAGAGCGAAGGCCTCTGCCTGCAGACAGTCTCCTGCCAGAACTGCCGTTGTTTCACCGTACACCACATGATTGGTCGGCTTACCCCGTCGAAGACTGTCGTTGTCCATACAGGGTAAGTCATCGTGGATGAGAGAATAGGTATGCAAAAGCTCCAAAGAACAGGCAGCGTCCAAAGCACGGTCAACGGAGGCCCCGCAGGCCTCGGCAAAAGCCAATGCCAAAACGGGCCGGATTCGTTTTCCGCCGGCTAAAAGGCTATAGCGCATGGATTCTGTTAAGCCGGCATAGGACCCGTCTTTGACAAATAACTCGCTTAAACGGCTGTCTACAGCTTTTTGAAGGCTAACCAGACGATTAATCATCAATTTCACCCATTCTGTCAAAGGCTTCTTCTATTGGGCTGCCATCTTCCCCTTTGCGGAGACGTACAACCTCCTGACGGGCGTTTTCCAGCATACCGCTGCATTTTTGCACCAGAGCAGTTGCTTCTTTAAATAGGTCCAGTGAGAGATCAAGAGGGGCATCCCCCTTCTCTAAAGCCTTTACGATTTCTTCAATACGGCAAATGGCTTCTTCATACTTCAGTTCTGCCATAGTTATTATCCTTTCTGATATCCGTTACCCTGCAGTCAGCACCGCCGTCAGCAAAGGAAAGCTTCAAGCTTTCCCCTATTTTCAGATTGTTGATGCTTCGTACAATCCTGCCATCCTTTTGCTCAACCATGGAATAACCTCTGGACAGAACCTTTAAAGGGCTTAAGGCATCCAGCTTTCCGGCGAGGTTTTGGAATTGAGCGGTTTTTTGAAGCAAAACAGCAGTTTCCGCAGATTCCAGACGTTTTTGCAGATTCAGCAGCTGCTGGCTCCGCAGGCTCACAAAGTTGGATGGGTCAGATAAGACATAACGGTTCTGCAAATCCTTCAGCTTTTTCAAAGCTGCATCCAAACGCGTATCCAGCATGCGTCCCAGGTAACCATAGGTTTCGTCTAAGGCCTGAAGCTGTTCGTAACGGTCCGGAACTGCCAACTCGGCTGCATTAGAAGGCGTTGCTGCACGCCGGTCGGCAACAAAATCGGCTATGGTATAATCCGGTTCATGACCGACAGCAGAAATGACAGGTATTTCCGATTCATAGATAGCCCTTGCTACCCTTTCATCATTAAAGCACCAAAGGTCTTCCAAAGACCCGCCGCCTCTGCCACATATAATAACGTCGGCGATATGCCATTTATTTGCGTATTTTAAAGCACCGGCAATTTGAGCCGGGGCTTTTTCACCTTGAACAGCAACGGGAAGAATTTTAATTTTACTTATTGGCCATCTCTTACGGAGCACACGGATAATATCCATGACGGCAGCCCCGGTCCCTGAGGTAATGACCGCAATGCATTTGGGAAAGAGCGGAAGAGGTTTTTTATGGCTGCGGTCAAAGAGGCCCTCTGCTTCAAGCTTCGCCTTCAGTTGTTCGTAGGCAGCCTGCAAATCACCCTTTCCATCAGGAATCAACCGTTCCACAACCAGCTGATAAACACCGGACTGGGGATAAAGGGATACCCTTCCTGCAGCTATAACCTTCATGCCGTTTTCCGGCTCAAAGAGAAGCTTATCTGCACTTCCTCGGAACATGGCGCAGGTTACAGAGGCTGAGGCATCCTTTAAAGAAAAATAGAGGTGACCGCTGACATTGCGTTTGAAGTTTGAGATTTCGCCGGATACGGCAATGCTGCGTAGCAAACCGTCGCTTTCCAGCATGGTTTTCACGTAGCGGTTTAAATCAGAAACAGAATAAACAGGCTTATCCATGAGCAGTTACCGCGCGATAGGTTAATATGGCTGCACCCAGGGCATTGTCGGTTGAGTAGGCAGGCTGGGCAAAAATACCATCCGGCATACGCTCCCGCAGCAGACTGTTAGAGGCTACTCCTCCCGAAAAGAGAACCGGCAGATTTCCGTATTGCTCCCTGGCCTTGGCGGTAATGCGTGCAACACCGGAAATTAATGAGAGCAGAACAAAACGAGCAACGTCTTCAGCATTATCCCCGGCTTCCAGCTTTTGCTTCATTTTATGCTCAACGCCGGAGAGTGAAAAGTGCAATCCGTTCAGTTTCATGGAGTAGCATTCTTCACGGATGCTTTGGGCTGACAGAGCGTCGATAGCCTTTCCCGCAGGGAATGCAAGCTTAAGCAGCTGGCCGGTTCGGTCAATCAGCTGACCGGCGGAAACGTCCTGGGTTCCGCCGATAATAGTACAGTGGACTGCTGAGCCCGATTTAACTACATGCAGAAGCTCGGTGGTTCCACCGGACAGATGCCAGGCCAGATGAGGTTGGTCCAAAAGCTCTGGCCGGCCGGCTGACCAGGCTGCAGCTGCAATATGCCCTTGCTGATGAGAAAAGGTAAAAAAGGGCACTTTCAGCGTTTCTGCTAAAACTGACCCCATGGTTGAGCCTGCCAAAAAGCAGGGCATATAGGAATCCTCGGTTTCCCGGGGCTTTGAACTGGCACCAACGGCTATAATCGGCTCATTTAGAGCGAGGCCGCTATAAATCTCCGGCAGGCGTTTTACATGACTGAAAAGGGCCTCAGATTGTCTGAGACCCAGTTCTCCCGGTCGTACATCCAGCAAGCGGCCGGAGTTACGGCCCTTTGTTCCATCAAAAACCGCACATGAGGTGGTGTAGTTGCTGGTGTCAAAGGCTAAAGCGGCAGGGATGCTCATTGGCTGATCTCTCCCTTGACAAATGCACCTAAAAGACCATTGATAAAGGGAACCGTCTGATCCTCTTCGTAGTGCTTGGCCAGCTCAACAGCTTCGTTTACCGATACTCTAGAGGGGATATCCGGCATGTAAAGAATTTCATACATGGCAACCTTAATAATAGCTAAAGCTGTGCGGGAAATACGGTCAAAATCCCAGCCGGTAGAATAGCGCATGACATATTCATCCAGTTCGGCATTATGAAGGCCAATACCGGAAATCAATTCAGAAATATAAGTCAGCTGATTGCCGGGCAGCTCTGAAAAGAGCTCATCCTCAAGGGCAAGGGAGGCATAGTATTCCGGTTCAAACACATGCTCCAGCAGTTCGGAAGCCTGAATGGGATTTTCGGATAGCATAAAGCAAAGCCGAACCGCAATTTCACGGGCGGTGTTTCGTTTCATAGGCTTCCTCCGTTTAGGCTTTTACGCCAATGACGTTTACATTGACGCTCTGAACCGTAACACCGGTAGCTGCCTCTACAGCTGCCTTTACAGCCTGCTGCACAGCAGAGCCCAGGTTAGCAAGAGGAAGATCTGCCTTAGCCAAAAGATATACATCAATGGAAAGCTGATTCTCGGCCAGGCGGACCTTAATGCCCCGGCTGACTACCTTCCTTCCGGACTGCTCTGCATTGTCACGGGAATGGCCGGCGCGAAGACCGGCAACACCTTCAACCTCAGCGGCAGCCTCGGCTGCTATAGCGGCAACAACTTCCTCAGAAATGTGGATATTGCCCATGTCATTTACATAACTGATATATTCTTTATTATCTGCCATGATACTCTCTCCTGTCATGTTTAGCTTTACTGATTATTTGAATTATTTTATCATACTGGCCTGAAAAAGGAAAGCCTTTTTCTACCAAACCGATACAGTCACAGAGATACGTCCTTTTTTTGTTTTTCCTTCTGCGCAATCAAAGCGAAAACGTCCCTTTCCCCTTACGCTGATAATACTGCCTTCATCGGGCTGGTAGCCAGGTGAGGCAACCTGCCTGCCGTTACAGAAGACAAGCTCTTTGTCAAAGTATTCCTTTGCAGCCGTTCGTGAGAGATGAAATACAGCGGACATTAAAACATCAACACGAAGGGATGCCGTCGTTATTCTCAGGACAAGAGGGTCCTTTTCAATTCCGGATGGAAGGCTGTCACAGCGTTCACAGGTTACGGTCGTGTGACGGACTGAGGTCAGTTCCCTGAGGATATAGTCTGTCATGGAATCCAGACAGAAGAGGTAGGCATCGTTCTCCTGAAGAAGAATATCACCAAGGCAGCTGCGCTTTAATCCCAAGGACATAAGAGCACCAAGATAATCACGATGGGACAATTTGTCAGCGAATTTTTTTTGTACGGGAGCTATATGCACGATTTCAATGGGCGGGCTTTGCCTGTATCCGCAGATATCCTCGCTGCCAAAAGCTGCTAATCTCCGTTCCGCTGCCGCAGATCCGCCTTCCAGGCTCCCGTAATAGCGAACAGGCATCAGACTCGGCTCTGCCAAGGACAAAAAATCCGAAAACTCCCAGCAGCTGTTCCGGTAGCTGCGGTCTGCCAGCTCCTTCAGGCGAGCCTGCAAATAGCGCTCTTCCTCTGTCATCATGCACTCCCCTTCTTGCCACAAATTATCTTGTTTGTTATACTGACAGTATCATATCATAAATTAGCCTGGGATGATAGAAATATGAAAAAACTGTATTATTTATTTTCGCGTTATATAAACGGAAGTATGGAACGGAATCTGACCCTTTATGCAGCATCCGGTGCCTTTTACATTTTTATGTCCATTATTCCTTGCGTAATTTTGGTATCCGCCGTTTTACCCCTCAGCCAATGGAACAGCCAGGAATTGAATGAAGCCGTTGGGCTGGTGGCACCGGAGACTGTTGCAATTTTACTGGAAAGCATAATCAATCAGGTTTACCGTTATTCCGGAAAAATCTGGGGGTTCTCTGCCATTGTAACCTTATGGTCTGCTTCCAAGGTTATCGCATCCTTTATGCGCGGCATCATTATCGCCAGCGGAAGCAGCAAATCAACGGCATATGTCCGCTTAACCCTAAAAGCAATGGGATACTCGGTTTTGATGATTTTGGCCATTTATCTGCTGATGCTGGGAAGCGTAGTTCTTAATGTTCTCAGTGTCTTCCATATTCAGCTTTTCTCACACAATCGCATAATATTTGCTTTGGTACTCTGCTTACTGTTAGCCCTGGTATATCGAATTATACCGGGGAAAAGCAGAAACTATAGATTTGGACTTCCCGGTGCTGTGATGGCTGCTGCTGCCTGGATGCTTTTCAACTATGTGTACAGCTTATGGCTTGGCGTATCCAATCGTTATGGTGTATACGGCACAGTGGGAAGCGTCATGGTAACCCTTCTATGGCTCTATGGCTCCATGTTTATTATATTTTCCGGGGCCTATATGAACAGCTTTCTTTATACATTGTATAAGGAGCATGGAAAGAAGAAGGCTAAGGCCGCAGCTTCCTCAGCTTCCTTAGAACAGACGGAAAATCAGGATAGTGAAATTTCCCTTCGATAAAAAGACGCGTTAGCAGATAGTTTCATCTGTTAACGCGTCTTCTGGTATTAAAAAATGGAATGCTTTCGGTTTATTCTTTCAAATACATGCATTAGGGGCATACCTATGAGATAGCAGGCAATGGCCTGACCGATAAAAATTGAGAGGGCCAGCAAAGCCAAAACACCCACGGTGGTACTGGCATTTCCCATGGAGGTTATTCCGTAGCCGTAGTACAAAACCAAGGGAACGACAATGGCATTAACCAAAACTGCCGGCAGAGGTGCCAGGCACTTTCTCAGCCTTGAGAGCTCACCGGATACAGCCAGACGGCACTTAATACCAATCCCATAGGTCAAAATGGCAGCTATCAGGGTTGCCAGTGAGCCAAATACCACATCAATCCAGGTACCGGACAGCAGATTACTGATAAAGCATCCGATAAACAGTCCCGGAACTGCTGCCGGTGTAAAGAGAGGCAGCACACATAAGGCTTCTGACAGTCTAACCTGAATAGCTAAAGAAGAGAATTCCCATAAGGCCATGGTTAAAACGGCATAGAGGGCTGCAATAATAGCCCCGTGTACAATGTATTTTGTTTTTTTATTCATGTTTTTTCTCCCTTACCGCGTAAAACATTAAGCCGCGGATTAGTTTTTTTCTGGAACTAAGTCCCGGTGAGGATGGTCTCGAACTCACCGCCCTGCGGGCCGCCCGTTACAAGTAACGGCATGTACCTGTTTAGTCCTCCTTCACCTCCCGAATGGTAGGTACATCGTCCTGCTTGCGCCATACAGAGCCAGTATCCAGGCCCCACTTGGCAAACATATTATTATAGAATTCCGGACGCGGAAAATTCAGGGACATATCCATGGCCAGCTCCTGATAGCCGAAGTTGGCCTTGCTGAGGATGGAAAGACCGGAATAGAGTTCGGTCAGCTTCTCAGCCTTCATGGTGAACATGACCTCATTCTCATCGGTGAGGCCTCGTTCGTATTCACCCGGATCTGGGAAGGTTACGTTGTAATCCTTACCGTTCAGTACGGGAATGGAGGAATGGACGCAGGAATCAACCGGGTCCAGAACAACCGGCAGCATTTCGCCGGAGTGGAATTTGGTAGCCATTAGGATGCTGCGAATCTGAGCCGGAGTGCAGTAAATGGTTACAATGTCAGGCTCAAAATTGCAGGAACGAAGCGGGGCAATGGTAAAGCCAATAGGCTTTTTCTCTGCCTTGAGCATGGGGTACTCCTCGCGAAGGAAGCGCTTGCTTCTTTCGGGGTCCTTAAAGAAGAATTTATCGCCCATATAGTTATAGTCGTCCTCATCCAGAGGCACCATGCCATAGCTGACCAAAGGCCATACGCACCAATGGTCTTCCTTGAGCATGGTAATGGCCTTCCGGTTGCGGCGAACCATGGCATAGGCCTGACACATGGCAAGACGGTCTCCCCTATCCTTGGCGGGACGAAGGGTGCCCTCCGGAATATCCTCTTCACTGTAGAGCAGCTTCAAGGCGATGGGCGAATAACGCAGCAAAAGAGTCTGTTCAATTTTTGTGCCCAGTTCATTATACTCTTGAATAGTCATATGATTTCCTCCTGTTATATGCATTGCTCCAGCCAATCAGCCACATCCTTATAAACGGAAGTGCGGTTGCTTTCGTTCAGCAGTTCATGGCGACAGCCGGGATAGAGCTTCAGTGTTACCTTCTGCAAACCAGCCCTACGGAAGGCCTCAGCAGCCTTGGCAGGGCCCTTTCCGTAATCCCCAACCGGATCCATGCTTCCAGCAATGAAGAGTACGGGCAAATCGGTTTTCATTTTTCTTAGGTTACTTTCCTTTTGCATGGAAAGGATACCACCCATCATGTCTCGATAAAGGCTGTTGGTGCAAATATAGCCGCAATCGGGATCCTCCATGTAGGCTTGAACAAAGGAAGCCTCTCTGGTGAGCCAGTCATACTCGCTTTGTGGGTTATCTATTTTTCTGTTGTAGCTGCCAAAAGCCATGCTGTTAATCAGCTTGCTGCGGCCTTTCGGCTGAAAGAGCGCAAAGCAACCGGCCAGCAGTTTGCCGGCCATGGGAAGCGCCGGCGGCATATGGGCAGTTCCGCACAGCACGACGGCCTGAAAATCCGACGGATAGGTAAATAGATAGCAACGTGACAGAAAGCTGCCCATGCTGTGACCGAATAATAAGTGTTTCAACTCAGGATAGTCCATGCAGGACCTCTGATGGACCTGATGCATATCCTCAATAACAGCATTCCAACCTTTTTTTTCAGCAAAAAAACCCTTATTCTCCGGTTCGCCATAGCTTTTTCCGTGGCCCAGGTGGTCGTTGATATAAACGGCATACCCCAAGGAACATAAATAACGACAAAAATCGTCATAGCGGCGGATGTGTTCGGAGATGCCGTGAGCTATCTGAATGGTTGCTCTAACCGTCCCTTCCGGCATCCAACGGCGGAGATACAGGGTGTTTACTTTGTTGGCGGATGGAATATGGAATTCTTCGTAAGTAATCATAGCTTTTCACCCGATTCTGTGATAGCATATAGCCAACCTATTGTATTCAATTTTTCCATATTCGTCAAGGAATTCAAAGGAATTGGAGGGACATATGCGTAAGTTGATTATGGCGCTGGATCAGGGAACTACCAGTTCCCGGGCCATCTTATTTGATGAGAGAGGCAGCATTGCTGCTATTGGGCAAAAGGCTTTCCCTCAAATATATCCGAAACCGGGGTGGGTGGAGCATGACCCGGAGCAAATTCTTCTCAGTCAGTTTGAAGCCATGTCCGATGCCTGCGAAAAAGCAGAGGTGCTGCCCGGCGAAATTTTGGGCGTTGGTATTACAAATCAAAGAGAAACAACGGTTGTTTGGGACAGAAGCACCGGACGACCGGTTTACAATGCCATTGTATGGCAATGCAGAAGAACAGCCGAGTACTGTGAACAGCTGATTAGGGATGGCTTATCCAAGCCGATTCAGGAAAAAACCGGCCTTTTGGTTGATGCCTATTTTTCAGGTACGAAGATTCGTTGGATTTTGGACCATGTAGACGGAGCCGACAGACGGGCCGAAAAGGGAGAGCTTTGCTTTGGCACCATTGACAGCTGGCTTATCTGGAATCTTACCGGTGAGCATGTGACCGACTATTCCAATGCCGGGCGCACCATGCTCCTTAATCTGAATACGCTGGACTGGGATTCGGACTTGTGTTCCCTTCTGGGTGTACCTAAAGCCATGCTTCCCAGGGCCCTTCCCAATTCCTGTCTTTACGGCAGCATTAAAGCAGGTCTTCCCCTCCCAAAGGCTTTGATCGGTGTTCCGGTCTGCGGAAGCATCGGTGATCAGCAGGCGGCCTTGCTTGGTCAGGGCTGTATTTTGCCTGGTCAGGCCAAAAACACCTATGGCACCGGCTGCTTTACCCTGATGAATACAGGAAACCGGCCTTTGAAGGAAACGGGAGGTCTGCTGTCCGGCGTTGCCTGGAGCATGGCCGGTGAAACAGCTTATGCGTTGGAAGGCAGTATTTTCAATGCCGGTTCCTCCATTCAATGGCTGAGAGATGAGCTTGGGTTAATACAGTCGGCACCGGAGTGCGATGCTTTGGCAGAATCCGTCAGTGATACCGGTGGCGTGTACATGGTATCTGCCTTCACAGGCCTTGGAGCCCCCTATTGGGACATGTATGCCAGGGGCAGCCTTTGCGGTATTACCCGAGGTACCAACCGTGCCCATATAGCCCGGGCAGTGCTTGAGGGCATTGCTTATCAGGTAAAGGATATGCTGGAAGCCATGGAGAAGGCATCCGGAAGTGCTCTGTCAGTTTTGAAGGTTGACGGCGGAGCCAGCGTCAGTAATTTTTTAATGCAGTTCCAATCGGATATTCTCAATAAGCCTATTGACCGTCCGCGTTTGGTAGAAACAACGGCTCTCGGTGCTGCCTTTTTGGCTGGCTTGCATCTGGGAGTATGGACGTCCACCGAGGATGTCTGCCGGCTTCGTACAGTAGACCGCATCTTTACGCCTATAATGGACCGTGACCATGCAGCCGTGCTCTATAAGGGCTGGAAAAAAGCCGTTGAACGCAGCCGTAGCTGGGAAGAGGAATGAACACATATAGCAATGACCGCAGTCTTCGTTGAGACTGCGGTCATTGCTATGTTCTGGGTGGACTATAAATACAGCTTATCCGTAATCTAATGATTTAGAATGGCTACTTCTCAGAGGCTGATCTTGCCGTCACTGTTTCTATCACCGCTTGTAATGGTTTCCCCATTACAGACTATCGGAATTGTTTAAACATGGCAAGCTGTCAATGCTTAGAGGAACAGAAAGCCGGGGCAAATTAGCCCCGGCTGATAATGCCTCTTTTTATTTCAAAATTACCTTGCGGAAGTTCTTCTTGCCCTTTTTGACGACGATGCCTTCCTTCAGTGCAGCTGCATCAAAGGATACGGCGATGTCGCTGACCTTTTCACCGGCTGCTTCTACGCCGCCCTGCTGAACATTACGGCGGGCTTCGCCGCGAGAGGGGCAAAGGCCGGCCTTAACCAGAATAGACAGAATGTCAATTTTGCCGTCGGTCAGGTCTTCTTCTGCCAACTCACAGGTGGGCATGTCGGCAGCACCACCGGCAGAGAAGAGGGCACGGGCCGTGTCTCGGGCCTGGTTGGCGGCCTCTTCACCGTGGACCATGTTGGTCAGTTCCCAGGCAAGGATTTCCTTAGCCTCGTTCAGCTTCTGGTCCTTCCAGGTATCCATTTCGTTAATCTGCTCCAAAGGCAGGAAGGTCAGCATACGGATGCACTTCATAACATCCTGGTCGCCAACGTTGCGCCAATACTGATAGAAATCAAAGGGCGATGTCTTGTTAGGGTCAAGCCATACGGCGTTACCGGCAGTTTTACCCATCTTCTTGCCCTGAGAGTCTGTCAGCAGGGTAATGGTCATGGCATAGGCATCCTTACCCAGCTTCTTGCGAATCAGCTCGGTGCCGCCCAGCATGTTGCTCCACTGGTCGTCACCGCCGAACTGCATGTTGCAGCCGCAGTGCTGGAAAAGATAGTAGAAGTCATAGGACTGCATAATCATGTAGTTGAATTCAAAGAAGCTGAGGCCCTTTTCCATGCGCTGCTTATAGCACTCAGCACGAAGCATGTTGTTAACAGAGAAGCAGGCACCGACCTCACGAAGAACCTCAACATAATTCAGGTTCAGCAGCCAATCGGCATTGTTCATCATCAGGGCTTTTCCCTCGGAAAAGTCAATGAACTTTTCCATCTGGCGGCGGAAGCATGCGGCGTTATGGTCAATGTCTTCTTTGGTCAGCATTTTGCGCATATCGGTGCGGCCGGAAGGGTCACCAATCATGGTGGTGCCGCCGCCAATCAGGGCAACGGGCTTATTACCGGCCATCTGAAGACGCTTCATCAGGGTCAGTGCCATGAAGTGACCGGCGGTCAGGCTGTCTGCCGTGCAGTCAAAGCCAATATAAAAGGTGGCTTTACCGTTGTTAATCAGTTCCCGGATTTCTTTTTCATCGGTAACCTGGGCAATGAGGCCGCGGGCTACAAGCTCTTCATATATTTCCATGAGACAATCTCCTTAAACACATTTAGTGTATCATAACCTTGCTGTCGGCCTTTGTCAAGGCTTTAAAGCCTTCCGCTGCTGCCAGCTGATCCGCCGAGCTTTCCAAAGTGAGCTCGGTGATGTGCTCGCCGCCGGCCAGACGAGCCAGCTCTTTTTTTCGGCCTTCGTAATCCAGCTCAAGTACATTGGTTTGGGTAGAGCTCTCTCCTTGTTTCTTTTCAACCAGGTATTGGGTATCCGCCATGACAGCAATTTGTGGAAGATGAGTTACGCACAGCACCTGCCGGCAGGTGCCAAGCTGCCAAAGCTTTTCACCCACACGCTGAGCAGCAACACCGGATACACCGGTATCAATTTCATCAAACACCATGGTTCCGGTGGGTTCGTTTTCAGCCAGTACATTTTTCATGGCCAGCATAATGCGGCTGAGCTCACCGCCGGAAGCAATGCGGTTAATTCTTCCCGGCTTCTCCCCTGGGTTGGCCGACATTAAAAAGCTGATTTCATCGCTTCCATCACTGCCCAGCTCAACAGTTTCTATGGCTACCGTAAATACAACACTTTTCATGTTCAGCTGTTTCAGCTCGGATAGAATTCTGGCTTCCAGCTGTTCGGCGCCCTTCTGTCGGGCCGCTGACAAAAGCTTTGCTTTTTTTTCGGCTTCTTTTTTCGCAGTGGCAATCTTCTTTTCCAGTTTAGCCTTTGCTTCATCGGACCAATCCAGTTCCTCCAGCTCTCTTTGAGAAGCCTCCAGAGACTCCAGCACCTCTGCTTCTGTGGCGCCATATTTTTTAAAAAGGCGTTTAAGCTGGCCGATTCGTTCATCCATCCGGTCCATCTCTTCAGGTGAGAAGTCTAATTGGTCCTTCAATCCGCGCAGCTCTTCGGCAACATCCTCCAACAGAAAAGCGGCATCCCTCAGCTTCCCTGCATGAGCTTGAAAGCTGTCACTGAAGCGGCCGCAGTAGTCCACTTCCCTTTCTGCCTCTTCCAGCAGGGTAATAGCACCGTCACTTCGTTCTGAGCCCATCAAGGCCCGACAGGCACTGCTGAGAGAGTCGGAGAGCTTGGCCGAATTTTTCATCAAATCCCGGCGTTGAGTTAGCTCCTCATATTCGCCGGGCTGAGGATTTGCCCGTAGAATCTCTTCTATTTGATAACGGAGCATATCGGCACGGCGTGCCTTTTCGCCCTCATCCATGTCCAAAGCCTTCCATTGCTTTTGCAAATCTCTAAGACTCTGAAAGCATGCTTTGTAATCTGCGAGAAGGTTTTCTGTATGGGCAAAGCTGTCCAAATAATAGCGGTGGTTGTTTTCATCTAAAAGCTTACGCCCGTCGTTCTGACCATGAATGTCAACCAAGTCCGTGCCTATGGCTTTGAGCTGTGTAATGGAGACAGTACGTCCGTTTACCCGGCAGCTGTTTTTTCCATCGGGCGTAATTTTGCGATATAACAGCAGTTCGCCACTGTCGTCCCGTTCAATTCCATTGGCTTCATACCAGTTGTCATCAAAGGATTGCTGAAACACGGCAGTTACCGCTGCATAAGGGGCGTTGGTACGAACCAAATCTCTTCCGGTACGTCCGCCGGTAACACAATGCAAGGCATCAATAACAATGGATTTGCCGGCTCCGGTTTCGCCGGTAAGCACATTCATGCCCGGATGGAACTCCAGTTCAGCCTTTTCAATAACGGCTACATTTTCAATTTGAAGATAAGTAATCATGGGCGCACATCCTCACGCTGTACCCTTACAGCATGCTTTTGATTTCTTCTGAAAACTCCTTGGCTTTCTCCGAGGTGTACATGCACAAAAAGGCTGTATCATCACCACCCAAGGTTCCGGCCAGAGAATCAATCTCCATGGAGTCAATGGCACTGCAGGCTGCCTGGGCCAGACCCGGCAGAGTTTTTATAACAATGATATTCTGCGCACATACGCAGGATGTGACGCATTCCCGGAAAATGGCCTGCAGACGGGCGGAGTGGTTCTGCTTCTGCTTTTTGGGAGAGGCAGCATAACGATAGGTTCCATCAGGAGTAAGCTCCTTATATATATGCAGTTCCCGAATATCCCGGGAAACCGTTGCCTGGGTACTGATGATTCCAACATTGGCCAGTGCTTCAATAAGCTGGCCTTGTGTTTCGATGGGATGATTGGCTATTAGTTCGAGAATAGCAGATTGGCGTATGTTCTTCATCACTTATCGGTCTCCTAGCTTCTCAAATACTGTTGAATAAAAACTTCTGGTGGAAAAACGAATGAGGTTTGTTACCTTTTCCGAGCGTCGGATTTCTATGGTGTCATTG
>JAKSQI010000027.1 GCA_024404215.1 Oscillospiraceae bacterium | reverse complement strand
TTCCGGACATGTTGCCAAGGTGACCGAAGGGTACCCGGCTTCCTGCACGGCGGATGGAATTACGGACAGCAGTGTGTGCTATTTCTGCGGTATTGTATTGCAGGAGGCTGAGGTTCTGCCGGCAACCGGTCATATTGAGGTGATTGATCCGGCTGTGGAACCCACCGGCTGCTATGCCCAGGGCCATACCGAGGGCAGCCATTGCGGCGTTTGCGGAACCATACTGAAACCCTTCACCACTATCCCCGCTTTGGGACACACCAATGTAGTAGATGCCGGGGTAAATACGACCTGTACCACCTCAGGCTGGACTGCCGGCACCCACTGTGCGGTGTGCGGTGAAATCACCCAGCCCCGGATCTTCATTCCGGTTCCCGGCCATGCGGAAAGGATTGACCCTTATCTGGCGCCTAGCTGTACAGAAGTCGGCCATACCGAGGGCAGCCACTGCGTAGTATGCGGTGAGGTATTTACCGCACAGGAGGACATTCCGGCAACCGGTCACAGCCCTGTTGTGGATGAGGCTATTGCTCCCAGCTGCAGTGCCATCGGTTATACCGAGGGCAGTCACTGTGCGGTGTGCGGCCAGACATTGAAAATGCAGATGGTTGTTGATAAAACACCCCATTCCTATGAGGTGCACAGTGGCAAGCTGCCAGGCATTTTTTCGGATGGCTATACGGCGAGTATCACCTGCCGTGACTGCGGTTATACTGTTTTAAAATCTATCCGCCTGCCCGCTGTCGCTTCCTGGTTTGGATTCTAAAAAGAAAACCTGTGGAGAATTCTCCACAGGTTTTTTATACGCTTCGTGTCAAGCCAGCAAATCCTGTTGCTCGGGGTGCTTGTCAAACCAGCCGGCGGCATAGCTGCAGCTGTTGGTAATTTTGACATGCTGCTTGCGCAGTGTATCGGCAGCGGCCTGAACCAGCTGACCGGCAATACCCTGACCACGCAGGGAATCGTCTACAAAGGTGTGGTTAATATCGGCAATGCCGTTGTTAATGACATAGGTGAGTTCAGCGACCGTGTTCCCGTTAACATCCATCTGGTAAATGCGGCCCGGTTCGTAGATAAACATGGTGGTATCCTCCTGAATGATTGATTCTTAAAACACCGGGTTCTGCCGATTGCGGGCAGGACCTTTCCCTGCTATAATAGCATAGAAAAGACAAACAGGCAAACCAAAGGGAGGGGCTTAGGCTTTCCTTTTGGGAAAAGAAGGAGGCGTTTCTATGAAAAACATTCTTTGCTATGGTGACTCCAATACCTATGGTCTGTCCCCGGAATGGGTGCATGGGCAGTTTGGCCGTCACGACATCAATACCCGCTGGACCGGCCGCCTGCAGAAGCAGCTGGGGGAGGACTATCGCATCATTGAAGAGGGGCTCTGCGGACGCACCACTGCCTTCAGTGACCCTACCTCCGCTTACCGCAATGGCCTGCCTTATCTCCAGCCTTGCATTGAAAGCCACAGCCCGCTGGATTTGATTATCATCATGCTGGGTACCAACGATTGCAAGGGGCTGCACAGCGCCAGCCCGGCGGATATTGCCATGGGCCTTGGCCGCTTGATTCAGGTTGCCAAGAACCCTGCCTTATACATGGGTACACCGGTTCCCAAGGTTTTGGTTGCGGTTCCTGTTCCCATCGGTGAGGGTGCCATGACTTTGCCGGACGGTATAACCGATATGGCCATGATTGAAAAGTCACGTGCTTTGGCGGCCCGTTACAAGAATACCGCTGCCATGTATGGCTGTGATTACATTGACCTGGGTGAGGTTGCTGCAACGACACCCGATGAGGGCGTGCATTTGGATGCTGCTGCCCATGCTGCCGTTGCTGGTGCTCTGGAAAAGGGAATCCGCGAAATCCTATAATCAAAAGGGGTTGCCTTCAAAAGGCAGCCCCTTTTTTAGCTGTGTCAGGCAGCAAACTGGCTGTTATAAAGCTCCGCATAGAAGCCACCCTTAGCCAGCAGCTCTTCGTGGCTGCCCTGCTCAATGATGTCGCCGTCCTTCATAACCAGGATGACATCTGCGTTGCGGATGGTGGACAGACGGTGGGCAATGACAAAGCTGGTGCGTCCCTGAGTCAGGCGGTCCATAGCCTCCTGAATAACCAGCTCCGTACGGGTGTCAACGCTGCTGGTGGCTTCGTCTAAAATCAGCAAGGGGGAATCCTTCAGCATGGCGCGGGCAATGGTCAGCTGCTGCTTTTGCCCCTCAGACAGATTCAGACTGTCGTCCAGCACAGTACTATAGCCTTGGGGCCGGGTGGCGATGAAGTGCTTCAGGCCAACGGCCTCGCAGGCGGCATCCAGCTTGGCTTCGCTCATGCCGGGCTTATTGTATTCCAAATTCTGGCGGATGGTGCCATTAAACAGCCAGGTGTCCTGCAGAATCATATCAAACAGGTCGTGCACCTGCTCGCGGGTCATGGCGGAAATGGATTGGCCGTCAATCAAGATATCACCGCTGTTTACTTCATAAAAGCGCATCAGCAGGTTAACAATAGTAGTCTTGCCGGCACCGGTGGGGCCGACAATGGCCACCTTCTGGCCGGGAAGAAGGTGGGCGGAAAAGTCGCCGATGACAGGCTTTTCCGGGTCATAGCCGAAGTGAACATGACGGAATTCCACTTCTCCCCGGACGGAGGGGAGAAAGGCAGTTTTGCCGGACTCATCCTCCAGCTCAGGCTCGTCCAAAATAGCGAATACACGGGCTGAGGCAGCGCTGGCCTGCTGAATGTTGGTCATGGACTGGGCGAAGGTGGTTAAGGGCTGAGAGAAGAGACGGGCGTAGATTATGAAAGCCATAATAGTACCCATGGTGACCCCGCCCATGCCCTTGAGAATCATGGAAACACCTACTGCAAAAACCAGAACATAGCTGAGGTTGCCCACAAAGGTCATGATGGGAGGCATCATGCCGGTGAGGAACTGGGCCTTCCAGTTGCTGTCATACAGCTTTTCGTTTGTTTCACTGAAAACAGCCCGCTCCGTATCCTGGGCGCCGAAGGCCCGTACGATGGTGTGGTTGGTGTAAACCTCTTCAATTTGGCCGTTCATAGTGCCCAGGTCATTCTGGCGGCGGATAAAGAATTTTTGGCTGCGGCGGAGAATCAATTGCATGAAGAAGAAGCCCAAAAGAGCCGACAGAATGGTAACCAAAGCTAAAAGCCAGCTGGTAGCAAACATTTTGATTAGTATACCGAGGAAGAGAATAACGGAGCTGATGAGGTTGGCTGCGCTTTGGGACAGTGTTTGGCCGATGGTATCCACATCGTTTGTGACACGGGACAGAATATCGCCCTTGGTGGTGGTGTCAAAAAAGCGGAGAGGCAGGCGATTGATTTTTTCATCAATATCGGTGCGCAGACGCTTGGAGGTATGCTGGGTGAGGGTGGCTGTAATAAATTGCTGGCCGTAGCTCAGCACAGCACCGATACCGTAAATCAAAATCAAGGTCAAACAGATGCGGCGGATTTCTGCCATGTCAATGGCGGTCATAATTCCACTGATGATGGTATTGGTTAAATCGGAGATGCGCTCCGGCCCAATAATTGTACAAACAGAACCACCAACAGCAAAAACGATAGCTACTAAAAGTGCCGGCAGATAACGTCTGCAGTAGGCCAGCATTTTTTTCACAGCTCCCATATCGGCCTTTTCGGAAGGCAGGGGCATTCCGGGACGATGCATAGGTCCGGCCATTACAATTCCTCCTTTGACAGTTGGGATAGGGCAATTTCGCGATAGAGGGGGCAGGTTTCCAGAAGTTCGGCGTGGCAGCCAATACCGGCGATACGGCCGTCCTCCAGTACCAGAATGTGGTCGGCATCACGAATGGTGCCGATACGCTGGGCGACAATCAGCACGGTTGCACCCTCTAGATTCTTACGCAGGGCACGGCGGACCAAAAGATCGGTTTTATAGTCCAGGGCCGAGAAGGTATCATCAAAAATCAGAATATCAGCGGGTTTGAAAACAGCCCGGGCAATGCTGAGCCGTTGCTTCTGTCCGCCGGAAAAATTGCTTCCGCCTTGGGCGACGGGGGCATGTATGCCGTCGGAAAGCTCTTCCACAAAATCAGCCTTAGCGATGGACAGCGCCCGCTGAATACGGGGGTCATCATCGCTGACCGGGGTTTTGCAGCCGTAGGTAATATTGGACTTGATGTCTCCTTTAAAGAGAATGGCCTTTTGAGGAGCCAGAGAAATTTTCTGCTCCAGCTGTTCCCGGGGATAGCTGCGGATATCAATGCCGTCAATAAGGATGGAGCCCCCTGTGGCATCATAAAAGCGGGGAATCAGATTGACCAGTGAACTCTTGCCGGTTCCGGTGGCACCGATGATGGCGAAGGTTTCGCCGGGTTCAATGGTAAAGCTCAGGTCACGGAGACAGGGGGCACCGGTATCGTTATAGGCGAAAGAAACATTCCGAAATTCAATACGGCCCTTGCTTTGGGGCGCCGCCGGGGTGTCGGTGTAGGTAATGCCGGGGTTGGTATCCAGAACCTCGTTAATACGGCGGGCGGAAACCATGGTGCGGGGCAGCAGAATAAAGATGGCAACCAGCATGATAAAGCTCATGACAATCTGCATGGCGTACTGGGTAAAGGCAATCATATTGCCCATGACTGCGGCCTTTTCCATCAGGGGTGCCTGATTGATGAGAACAGCACCAATCCAATAGATGGCTAAGGTCAAACCGTTCATAACAACCATTAATACGGGCATCAAAAGGCCCATGGCGCGGGCGGTGAAAAGATGATTGGCTGTGATGCTGTTGTTAACAGCAGCGAATTTATCCTGTTGATAGTCTTCCGCATTAAAGGCCCGTACCACACGCACGCCGTTAAGGTTTTCGCGGGTGACGTTGTTTAAATCGTCGGTGAGCTTCTGGATTTTGCGGAAGCGGGGGAAACAGAGACCGACCACAATGCCGACGCATACGACAACCGTGATAACGGCAATCAAGGCTGCGGCTGTCCAGGCGACGCTGGAGGAAGAAATCTTGGTAATAGCCCAAATGGCCATAATAGGCGCACGGATAATCATTTGCAGACCAATGGCTACCAGCATTTGAAGCTGAACCACGTCGTTGGTGGTGCGGGTAATCAGACTGGGGGTAGTGAAGCGGTTGATTTCGGCAGCGGCAAAGCTGCTGATGCGGTCAAACAGCTTCCAGCGCAGGGTCTTGGCCAGACTGGCAGCGATTCTGGCTGCCAGAAAGCCGCAGCAGAGACTGCAGACCAGGCTGCCCAGGGCGCAGAGCAGCATCATGCCGCCGTTCTGCCATACGTCGGTCATGGTGACAGCACCGGAGGAAACGGAAGCGGTCAGCTTTTGAGTGTAGTCCGGCATGGTCAGCTCCAGCCAAACCTGGGCGATAACCAAAAGCAGACAGCCAAGAGCGAACAGGCGAGCCTGCTTTGTGAGGTTTTTCAGTATTTTTATCATGGATATCGTATCCTCCTCTTACTTGTGGAATGGTCCGGTGAAAATCAACGGGAAAAAGCAAGTGTGCCGCTGTATTCGGTGCGGTTTACAAGTTCTTCAATGCGTGTTATACTGTGCAGGACTAAAAAAGCAGGTGAAAAGCATGCGTTTACAAAGGATTCAGGATTATTTAAAAAGGAAAGAAATTGACTATCGTTACAGCGAAAACGATGATTGCGGCGGTATAGAATTTATTGTTCGCGGTCTGGCCTACCACATCTGGGAATACCCTCCGGAGGAGCCCGGCTGCGCCAGTAATGTGCGGAACTGGGGGCGCATGGAGGACTTTGAAGGGGACTATGAAGAGGAAATTATCGCTGTCATGGAAAGCTGGTAAACCCAAAACAAGCTTCTGCATCAAGCAGAAGCTTATTTTTATTGGCTTGCTTTACTTAATAACCGCGTTCTTTTCCCACTTGCCGCTGAAGAAGTAAATCCAGGTAATCAGGAAGCCAAGGCCAAAACCGAACAGACCGTTCCACCAAATGATGGTAACCCCAAAGATGGGACTGTAGCGGAAAAGGAAGGTTACAATTACACGAACAGCCAATACCACAAAGGCTATCAAGGCCGAGGGCAGCACGTGATTGGAACCTTGGAATACACCGAAAACAGGGAAATAGCCATTGAGCAGCAGATTGACAAAGGCCGTGGCAGCTAAATGGCGCATACAGTAATCGGCAGCCTGCTCGCTGAGCCCGAAAATCTGAATCAGCTGGGGTGAGAAAATCCGGATGCAAAGGGAAACAAGGAGGGTAATACCCATGGAGATGCTGATGGTTTGCCAAAGCCCTTTGCGGACCCGGTCCATACGACCGGCGCCGATGTTTTGGCCGGTGTAGGTGGCCAGTGTAGTCTGGAAGGCATTGCCGGGCAAATTCAAATACATTTCAATGCGCATGGCAACGGTGAAGGAGGCGGTCATGTTTTCACCAAAGCCATTGACAGCCCGCTGGATAAAGGTCAGGCCGATGGAAACAATTGCGGTTTGCAGGGCAATGGGAAAGCCGATTTTTATGGTCTGGCCGGCAATATCCCCGGACCAGGAGTATTCCTTCAGCTTAAAGCGGAACACGGGGTACTTGCGGGTCATGTAAATATAGGCAGCTGCAGCGGCGGCAACCTGAGACAGCACGGTAGCTGCAGCGGCACCGGCAACCCCCCATTTGAACACGGCCACAAAGAGCAGGTCCATAATCACATTGATGATGGAAGAAATCAGCAGAAAGTAAAGGGTAGCGGCACTGTCACCGACTGCCCGGAGCAGAGACGAGAAAATATTATAGGCAAACTGGAATATCATGCCGGTAGCGAATACCAGAAAATAGGTCATGGATTTATCCAGTATTTCAGCCGGCACATTGATAAAATGAACGAAGGCAGGCCGGGCTAACACCATGGCTAAAACCATGCTGATAAGGCCCATGCCCAGCATCATTAAAATGCCGGTGGAGGCCGTTTTTCTGACGCCGTCAATGTCCCCGGCGCCATAGCGCTGGGCGGCTATAACTCCCGAGCCGGAAGAAAAGCCAAGGGCAATTGCCAGAAAGAGGAAGGAGAAGGTACCGGTGGTGCCAACGGCAGACAAAGAGCTCTGGCCGGCAAAGTTACCGACCACAATGGTATCAACCGTGTTATACAGCTGCTGCAGAATGGAGCCGGCCAGTACCGGCATAGCAAAGCGAAGGGTGTGCTTCCAGGGCGCCCCTTCTGTCATTCTAAGGTCTTTCATATGAAATTGTACTCCTGTTTTCTTTTTGGTAACATTTTACCATGTATACGATAAGAGCGCAAGGGTGAGAGCAAAAGAATGGATTATAGAAGGAAATGCCCCGCAGGGTTGCGCGAGATGCAACTCTACGGGGCATTTGCAGTTCGTCGGTATTATTAGGCTGCAGGGTTAACGACTTACCAAATTAAACATGCTGGAAACATCCTTTAAGGATAGCTTGCCGCTGCCATCACAATCGTAGAAGTGTTTCTCTTCTTCGGTCAGTTCCAGCTGACCTGTCAGATAGCGGAAGAGTCGGCTGACATCCATTAGGGTATAGTGGGGATTTGCCCCTGTGATAACCAAATAGGGAACACTCTGACCGCTTATATCGGCCAGTGTGCCGGTTTTACCCTGGCTGCCGTCCGAATTGGCGGAATAGCTTAGGGTATAGGAATTCAAAGGTGCCAAATCCCTGATACGGAAGGTTTCAGCATCCTTAACGGCAGAAATCAGTGTCAAAGACCCGCCGTAATAGTCAAGCTGAGCCAGCCGGTTGGCATAGGAGCCGGCCTGGGAAGCTACACAACCCGCTCTCATTACCAGGGTGCCGGGGCTGGAGGCTGATGCTTCCAGCTTGATACCGTCCGGCGCGGTCATGGTCAGGCTTCCGTTTCCGTAGATTTCTACGCTTCCGGTTCCTGCCAGGGAAGAGGCGAAGTCCGTTTCATCCGCTCCGGCGGCACCGTAAACCGGACTTTCACTTCCGCTGATGTCAATTCGGCTGTCGCCTACCAATCGCAGGTATGCATGGTCCTTCACATAGAGACCGGTGAAGAGAGTGTCTCCCCCCTGAACCAAGGAACAGCCCTGGGTAATCTGTGCATTGGTCAAGGTGATGGTGTTCAGTGCCGGGTCATAGACAGCGGAACCTTGCCCGCAGGGAATGGTCAGGTGACCGACAGAGAAGGGAATGCCATTTACCGCGGCAGGATAGGCTCCCTCCAGACGGATATAATCGGCGTCGGGATGGCCCAGCGCAGCGTAGTTATAGAATTCGGCATCCTCGGCACAGCTGCCGGTATAAATGGCTACAGGCTCCTCAGACGGATCTACGCCAAAGTCAAGCCAGGCGTTGAGGGTGTTGTTGGCTTCCAAAATGCCGCCGCGCACCTTCAGCTCCGGTGTGTAGACAGCCTGCTGAGTGGCTTCTATGGAGGTGTGACCGCCACTGACAGTCAGCTGCTCCGTTGCCCGGATGCCCTTAACAGCTTTGCTGATGGTAAGACTGCCGTCACCGCTCAGGGACAGGCTGCTGCCGTAAAAACCGTAGCTTTCTTTAGGATAAGGCACGCTCTTCAGACGGATGGAGTTTTCCCCTTCCAAGCGGATGGTCAGAGCAGTGCTTCCCTTAACGTAAATGGCTGCAGGATTGCCGGGGGTCACTTCTGTGCTGTCGGTTATTTCGGCATTGGACAGAACCAAGGTATGGGAATCCGGCTTATAGGTGGCTGAACCGCTGCCGCAGGCAATGGTGCGCTGATTATAGCGGAAGCGCTGGCCGTTGACGGCCACAGGAAAGTAGGAGTCCGTCTCCAGGCTAACGGCATCTGATAGAGAATCGGTGCCGTTCCACAGGGTCTTGTCTCCGCCCAGCGTCTTCTGCAGTTCAATCAGACCGTCCACAGCACTGGTAATTTCACCCAGAGCGACCTGTCCATCGGGGTTCTTGGCTTTCAAAACGATATGGTCGTTCCAAAGGTAGATTTTTTGACCGCTGTAAGAAGCCAAAGCATAGCTTCCGGCTTCTATGGTAACATCACCCTTGTTAAGGGAGATGCCATAGGTGGGTACTCCGTCCAAAACCTCTATGCCGGCTGCGGCGGACATAACCTGCAGCTTTGCGCCGCTGTTCTCAACAGCGCCGTAAGTGGCGCAGATACCTGTCATGCCCGAGTGAATGGATACGGAACCGGACTTCAGGTAGACGGAGGTAGCGTAGATGCCGCAGCTGTTGTTCTCCGGAACCTGAATGTTCAGGGTTCCGCTGCCTTCTATGAGTATGGAATCGGGTGAGGTGCTGAAGCGGGTGCTTCGGAAGGAACCGATACCCAGCTTATCTAAGCCCCGTATGCTGTAGTTCATACCACGGCAGGGGGAGCCGTTAGTCACCGTAATGGTATTACTGCCCTCCAGCCGGATGACAAGTGTGCCGCCCATCTGGCTGTAAATGCCGCAGGCTGCAGCAAAGTCCTCACCCTGAACGGCATAAGCGCCATTCAAATCGGCCTCCTTTAGGGTCAGCGTGTGGGTCAGCGGGTTGTAGGATACCGTGCCGTCGCCGAGCACATCATCCTTGTTGTATTCGTTGACACAGGTGCCGGCGACAAACAGACCATAATCCTTCTGACTGCGGGCGCGGATTTCACCCAGGCTGAAGTACATGTGTATTTTTGCTCCTGTGAACAGGTCAGTGGCCGTTACGACGCAGGTGCCGGCAGAGGCCTGAATGGCGTCATGGGCGGCACGGCGGTAGAGATAGAGCCGTCCGTCTTCGGTTATGCTGAAGTCCACAATGCCGGTCTGGCTGAGACTGCTGCTGCTGTCCCGCAGACTGGCTTCATAACGGAAGGCGGTGCCCACAGGCCTGAGAAGACTGCTGACATCCACGCTGTAATCCTCCCCTACGTAGCCGGCGGGAATATCCAGACCGGCGAGGGCCACATGGACATCGCCCCGTCCATGGGACAGGTAGGACGCTGTGTCTGCCGTGCTGCAGCCTGCTGCTGCGGTAAAGGCAGAGGTTTGACCCCAGTTCAGTTCAAAGGACTGGCCCGGGTAGGTTTTGAAGCTGTCACCATCCTTCATGACAGCGGCCAAACGGTATTCACCGTCTTCCAAAGCCCGCTGGCCGGACCGGGATACCTGAATCCAGCCGCAGACAGGCGCTGTTTCACTGCCGGAAGAATCCATATCTGCCTCCAAAAGGTCAAACTGATCCTGCCAGCCCCATTCCTGGTCGTACCAGTTATAGACCCACTTTTGGAGCTTGACGGCAAATAGCCAGTATTGATTGATGTTATGGGCGGCAGACCACCAAAGGCGGCCGGTTTCACTGTTGTCTTCCTGCAGCAGGTAAGGCTGGTTGGGGAAAAGCTCGCAGGTAAGAATCGGCTTCAGCTCAAGTCCTTCTGCAGGCATGGTGAAGGATACGCTTCTATCCTCAGCTTTCCAGTCTGCGGGAAGCGTTCCTTCTGCCTCCCAGCCGCGGAAGGTATAGATTCCGGTATCCGAGGGCATGGTAACCTTGACCGTATCACCGGCACGCACCGACAGCTCATAGCCGGACAGGAGGATAGCCGTCAGATTCTCCTGGGGGCTGACGCTGATTAGGGGCTTTTCCGTTTCGTCAGATTCATCGCTGTGTATGGTCAGGTCGGCGCCCTTGCCGGAGAGGATTTTCAGGCTGCCCTTGCGCTGGCTGATTTCTTCGTAGCAGACATGGTCGTCCTCGTGAAGGGCAGGCACGGAGTCTTCCCAAAGGCTGCCGTTTTCCACATCGTAGAAAAGTACGACACGGCCACCGTTATCCAGGTTCAGGTCTCCATTGCTCTGCAGTGCTACGCCGTGGCCGCCATAGGGGCCGTTGTTGTAGGCATCTACAATGGCCGCGCCTTCTGACTGCAGGCTAATGCCGTCATTTGCCTGAATGCCGGTAACCCAGTCGCCGGTGACAGACAGATAGAGGGAGGAATTGCCTTCCATGCGGAAGCAACCGTCGGTCTGGATGCCGTAATAACGGCTTTCCGCTGCAACATTGGTGGGGGTTCCGTCCGCTGTGATATTCAGATGGGACTGTCCCTTTAAAAGAATATCCTCGCTGCCGCCTTCCAGGCCGACAGTGCCGCCGCGAGCCTCCAGACCAGGCAAATCAATGGACAGATTTGCCTTATCCTCCAGCACAATGGAGTTGCCGCTGATGCCTACGCGGGTAAGGGCCTTGTTGTTGCCGCCAATGTAGTCGCCCTGCAGGTCAATGCTGACCATCGTATTGCCGGATACGGTGACGGTTTCGTAGCCTTGAATGCCGTAAATGGTTCGCCCGTACCACTTTCCGTTCTGCGTGATGCCCTCTTCATCGGCCCGGTTCCAGATGTTAAGGCAAGCGGGCGCGTCAGAGGTAATCAGAATGTCGCCGTAGCGGTTAGTCAGAATGGCAGCCTCTGTGTCTTCGCGGCTGGCGTTGCCTGCGGTGCTAATCATCCAAAAGGCCTCATTATAATCCATGGATAGGGTAGTGTCCCCTTGAAGAACCAGCTTCAGTCGACCCAAAGCGGTGGCCCCGTGGACACTGTCTGCCTCCGGGACACGGATGGCGCCCAGAATTTCGGAGCAGTCAAGGGTACGCTTGACGCCGTCTATGGTCCCGGTTACGCTGTCGCCTTTCAGGGTCAGAGTTCCGGTATCCGGATCCAAAACAGCGATGGAAATAAGCTTTGCCTCCAGGGAACCTTCGTTCTTTTTTGCTGTGCGGTAGGTGCCGTAGCGGCCGTCAAAGACCAGGCGGGGTGTTTTGCTGTCCAAACGGAGCCAGGCAGCCTGCTCGCGGTATAGGGGGCTGGTGGCCAGACGGGTGTATACTTCCACGGCGTTGACAGAGGGAACACGACTTAGGGTCGGGTCTTCCGTCCAGGTTACCTTGAATTCGCCGCTGGTAAACTCACGATTGTTGAAACGGAGAGCCAGACGGTATACAGTGGTATCTCCCTCTGCAAAGGGGGTCTTTTCCAGATAAGTGGCGGAGCCGCTGTCTGTCAGGTCTGCGCTTCCGCATTCCACCCAGCCCAGCTCTGCATCCAGCCGCTGGAGGTGGACCTTGGTATCTGTGGTGGGGCTGACCTTTTTCTGCCACCACATGGCAGTGGCATCTGCCGGACGGATGGTCCAGGAGTACTGGAATTCTGTTCCGGTTTTCACGGTCTGCGATGCCGGGAAGGGGCTGCTGTCAAAGCCGGAGAAATGGCTGACATGTTGGGTGATATAGCTGTCTTCCCGGACGGACGGAATGCTGTATTCATAGGTCACGCCGTCCTCGGTGCTGATGTAGTCGATAGGGGCATTGTTGATACTGCATTCGCCCTTCATGGTATAGGCTTCGCTGGTAATAGGTGTCAGGGTGAAGCGGAATTCTTCACCGGCGGGAACCATATACACGCCGTTTTCCTCACGCCAGTCCGTGAGCTGCTGCAGGATGACATCGTCCTTAAAGTAGGGGCTCAGCTGCACCCGGTAACCGGGCTCCAACTCGAGCACACAGGTATTATAGGCTGCGCCGCTCAGCTTTTTCATTTCCTTTTTATACTCGTGGAGAATGTATTCGCTTTCATCCATAACCAGGTCCGCGCGCCAAGCTTTATTCTGGCGGGCCGGATAGATGAAGTTGAGCCGGGAGGCGCCGTTAATCAAAAAGTTGGTGGACTGAACAGGAATGCCCAGCGCATTTTGGTCCTTCAGCTGATAGGTGTTCAGGTTCACGCTTCCCTGTGTGTTTATTTCTGCCTGGCGTTTGGCGTAGATGGCAGTAGCTGCTGTTTTGCGGGTCACTTGACTTGAGGTATGCAGACAGTCTACCTGCAGACTTGCCTCATCCAGAACCGATACACGCTTGCTGCTGTACAGGCCGTAGGCCTGGCTGTTGGGGTAGGTGGCTGTGCTTGTAATGTGGACATCCACATTGCCGGCCAAAATGACCTCCTCATCAATCCAGCTTTTTTCGGAACGGCTGCAGATACCGGTGGGGTCATTCCATGTATCGGAGACAGAGATATATAGGGAGGATTCGTCTTCCGAGGACACCCGGACATAGCCGCCGTCGTTGTTACCCAAAATGCCGTATTCCCCGCTGCTGATACAGTTGACTGTGCCCTCGCACACAACCTCCAGATTGCAGGGCAGCCCCCGGGAGTATAGCGTAATTCTGCCGCCGTTATAATTGTTCAAATATACGGTCAGGGTGCGCATGCCGTAGATATCCTCGTGAGAGTCATCCACAAAGAGGGCAAGGTCATAATCGCCCTTGGCCGCATCTATTACCTCGCCGGCCTTTTTTATTCCGGTATCCTTCCTTAGAAGGCCCTGATTGGGATAAACCTTCAAAGTTTTGCCCATATAGTCTACCAAAAGGTAGTTATCCAACCGTTCCAGCTTGGCTTCCACAACAATGGGGGCATAGGAATCCCGCTTCTCGGAAGCATGGAGGTCACGGATAACCTTCATGGTGGTATCCGGGCTGCCGGGATCCTTAAATTCTATGGTGTAATCTCCGGTGCACAGGCTTTCCCAGGCGGTGAACCGATAGCCATCGGGAACCTTGGCACGGATGGGTATGTCTATAGGATCCCGAGAAGGATCAATGACCACGGCGCGGACCAATGTGGTGCCGTTGTAAGCCAGCAGCTGATAGCGGCCGGCGGGCGTTTGCTTATCCTGCTGATAGCCGCAGGCTTCGCATGTACGGTACACAACACCTTCCGTATTAGGGCCGGCGTAGGAGATGGCGGTCCAGCTGCCAAACTGGGGCACGCCCTTGCCGGCTACCGCTGCGCAGTCCGTGTCCAGACATTCCTGCCAGTGGTAACGATTGTTGGCACCGGCCAGGATAGTATCCGCAGACCAGCTCCAGTCGTACTGATGGGCGTGGGTTTGCTTTTTAATGGTAAAATACTGGCGATAGCCGCAGGCCAGGCAGTCATGGTACTTGCGGCCTTCCTGAATTTCGGTTGCCTGGGATTCTACCTGCCAGGCACCGTAAA
>JAKSQI010000026.1 GCA_024404215.1 Oscillospiraceae bacterium | reverse complement strand
CTACAGGGTATCAAGGCCAAATGGACGCAATCTACCCTTATATTATACAAGTGCAATTATACTACTTGTAGCTCACCATAAATCTAAAAAATTCTTAAGATTTTCATTTTTTCGCAAAATATAACACTGCCTTTGTGAACCAAAAGCAGTGTTACAAGCTCAGGGCAATTCAATTTCCCCCATAAAGCTGACCCGGGCAGGGCCGGTCATGAAGATGTGATTGCTCTCCCGGTCCCATTCAATGTGAACGGCGCCGCCGGTCACCTGGACGGTAACCTGATTGTCCGTCAATCCGTTGAGGATGCAGGCCACGGCGGTGGCGCAGCAGCCGGTGCCGCAGCAGAGGGTCTCCCCTGTGCCCCGCTCCCAGACCCGCATGCGGACATGGCTGCGGTCCAGCACCTTAACAAACTCAGCATTGATGCGCTTGGGGAAGCGCTCATGATGCTCAAACTTAGGGCCGATGGCCTCCAAATCCAGGGTTTCAATATCCGCGTCAGCCAGAGGGAAACGATCGTCCAAAAAGGTAACAGCGTGAGGGTTGCCCATGGACACACCGGTGATATGATAGATATTCCCCTCCACCTCCAGGGCCTCATCCAGCACCCGGTCATTGCCGGAAGCGATGGGCACCAGTTCGGCCTGCAAAATGGGCTCCCCCATGTCTACCCGAACCAACTCAACCTTGCCCTCCTTCAGGGTACAGGTAATAACCTTGATTTTGCCAAAGCTTTCAATGGTAAACTCAGTCTTGTCCGTCAGTCCAAAGTCGTATACATATTTGGCCACACAGCGGATGCCGTTGCCGCACATTTCCGCCCGGGTGCCGTCAGCGTTCCACATCTCCATTTCAAAATCAGCAATGGAAGAGGGATTAATGAATATCACGCCATCGGAGCCGATGCCGAAGTGACGGTCCGACAGGAACTTGACGACCTCTACCTTGTTTTCTATCTTCTCTTCAAAGCCGTTGACATAGACATAGTCGTTGCCGCAGCCTTCCATTTTCACAAATTTCATAGCCTTCATCCTTTCCAAACAGAAAAAAGGCGCATTGGTACCAACCAAAGCGCCCTTGCTTTTACCTGTATAGTAAAGCACCATTCCGGCCTCTTGTCAATGGCGGAGGATGAAAGAACCCCCGAAGGCATGGCCCTTGGGGGTTGGGAGCTTACTTACGCAGATTGTCGGAGATTTTTTTAATGACGCCGAAGAAGCAGTCCAGCTCCTCCTCCGTCAGGCCCTGCCGCATGAGAACCTCGTTATTCTCCAGCAGCTGCTTAACCTCTTTATAAATCTCCACCGCCCGCTCAGTGAGAATCAGCTTCTTCTTCCGGCGGTCTGTGGGAAGGGACTCCCGGATAATCAGGCCGTCCCTCTCCATTCGCTTGAGGATGTTGGTAGCCGTGGCTCCGGTCATTTGAAAGCTGCGCTCAATGTCATTCTGGAACACATCCTCTCCCCGGCGCTGGTAGATGTAGCCAATGATCCAGCTCTGGGTACGGGTCAGATTGTATTCATGGGCAATGGGCAGGGAGCCGGGCCCCTTCCGCCGCATGAGATTGCTGAGGGAGGCAATGGCCAGGCCAATGCGTCTGTCGTCGCTTCTGTCTGCCATAGGCCTTACTCCAGCTCAAAGGCGCCGGTGTAAAGGCGATAATACTGGCCCTTCTCGGCAATCAGCTTGTCGTGGTTGCCCCGTTCAATGATATGGCCGCCATCAATAACCATGATTACATCGGAGTTTTGAACCGTGGACAGGCGGTGAGCGATGACGAATACCGTACGACCATACATGAGGCTGTCCATGCCCTTCTGAACGATGGACTCCGTGCGGGTATCAATGCTGGAGGTTGCCTCATCCAAAATCATAACCGGAGGATCCGCAACCGCAGCACGGGCAATGGCAATGAGCTGACGCTGGCCCTGGCTCAGGCCGGCACCATCCCCGCTGAGGACGGTATCGTAGCCCTGGGGCAGCAGGCGAATGAAATTGTCGGCATTGGCCAGCTGGGCTGCGGCAATGCATTCCTCATCCGTGGCATCCAGTCGGCCGTAGCGGATGTTCTCCATAACCGTACCGGTAAAGAGGTTAACATCCTGCAGCACCACACCCAGAGACCGTCTCAGGTCGCTTTTGCAGATGTGAGTGATGTCGATGCCGTCATAGGTGATGGTACCGCCCTGTATGTCATAGAAGCGGTTAAGCAGGTTGGTAATGGTGGTCTTGCCGGCGCCGGTGTGTCCAACGAAGGCAATTTTCTGGCCGGCATCGGCCTGGATGTTAATATCGTAGAGAATCTGTTTCTTGTCGTTGTAGCCAAAGTCTACGTGGTTCAGCACAATGTCGCCAACCAGGCGGCGGTAGCTGTAGCTGCCGTCCTCGTTCTGCTTGCGCCAGGCCCAGATGTTGGTGAGCTCGTCGGTTTCCAGCAGGGTTTCGCCGTCCCGGTCGTACTTGGCCCGAACCAGCTTAACCGTTCCGCCATCCTGCTCCGGCTCCTGATCCATGAGCTCGAAGATGCGTTCCGCGCCGGCCAAAGCCATGACAATGGCCGAAATCTGCTGACTCATCATGTCAATGGGGCGGTTGAAGCTCTTGCTCAGCTGCAGGAAGGAGACAATGCCACCCAGGGTAACACCGCCCACACCGGCAATGGCCATGGCTGCACCGGCAACGGCCAAAGCTACATACTGCAGATAGCCGATGCTCATGATAATAGGCATGACCAGATTGGAAATGAAGAAAGCCTTTTGGGCAGAGCCCCGCAGGGCCGTATTCTTTTTATCGAAGGTTTCTACGATATCCTGTTCGTGGTTGAAAACCTTAACAACCTTCTGGCCATTAATCATTTCTTCAATATAGCCGTTCAGGTCGCCAAGCTGACGCTGCTGGGTAATAAAGTATTTACCGCTAAGGCCGCCGGTTTTACCTGAGATGAACAGGTTCAGAGCCGTGAAGGCCAAAGTCAGCAGAGTCATCCAGAAGCTGATGGACAGCATGGAAACCAAGAGGACAACCACCGATACAACGCTGTTTACCAGCTGCGGTACTGTCATGGTAATTAACTGACGCAGCGTGTCTGTATCGTTGGTATAGTGGCTCATGATATCGCCGTGGGAATTGACATCGAAATAACGGATAGGCAAGGTTTCCATTTTGGCGAACATCTCGTCACGGACCTTCTTCAAAATGCCCTGTCCCACAGGAATCATAATGCGGTTATACAGGAAGGTACATACCACACCTACCAGGAAAACAACACCCAGCAGCAGGATGGCACGAATCAAGCCTGCCATCAGGTCCGGAGTTTTCTCCACAAGCATGGGGGTAATGTAATCGTCAATCAGGGTCTTTAAAAACAGGGAGCTTTTTGCGGCAGCGTAGGCAGAAGCAATGATGCAGACCACCATGCCAAGCAATCGCAGCTTATACTGCATCAAATAACCGAGAATGCGCTTTAGGGTTTTACCGGCGTTTTTGGATTTGGGCTTGGTAGCGCCCATTCCTCTAGGCATCGGAGGCATCAGTCTTCTCCCCCTTTCTGCTGGGAATAATAAACCTCACGGTAAATCTTGTTGTTGGCCATGAGCTCGTCATGGGTGCCGATGCCGCTGATGGCACCCTCATCCAGAACGACAATGGCATCGCAATCCCTCACAGAGGAAATGCGCTGGGCAATAATCAGCTTGGTAGTATCCGGAATAAAGCTGCGGAAGCCTTCCCGGATAGCTGCCTCGGTAGCCGTATCAACAGCGGAGGTGGAGTCATCCAAAATGAGAATCTTAGGCTTCTTAATCAGGGCACGGGCAATGCAAAGGCGCTGCTTCTGGCCGCCGGATACGTTGGTACCGCCGCGCTCAATCATGGTGTCATAGCCATCGGGCATGGTTGCCACAAATTCATCGGCCTGGGCCAGCTTGCAAGCCTCAATGATTTCCTCATCGGTGGCTTCCGCATTGCCCCAGCGCAGGTTCTCCTTAATGGTGCCGGAGAAGAGCTCGTTTTTCTGCAGCACCATGGCAACGGCATCTCGGAGGGCCTGAACATCGTAATCCTTAACGTTAATGCCGCCAACCTTAACGGTACCCTCCGTGGCATCATACAGTCTGGGAATCATCTGAACCAGTGTAGACTTACCGGAACCGGTACCGCCCAGAATGCCGATGGTCTGGCCGGACTTGATTTCCAGATTCACACCGGCCAGAACGTTCTTGTCAGCCCGTCCGGAGTAGCTGAAGGCAACGTTTTCAAAGGTGATGCTGCCATCCGGTACCAGGGTAACCGCCAGCTCGGGGGACACAATGTCGCTCTGCTCATCCAGAATTTCAATGGCACGCTTGGCAGAGGCCTCTGCCATGGATACCATGACCAGCACCATGCTCAGCATCATCAGGCTGGCCAGAATCATGCCGGAATAGGCAATGATGGAGGACAGCTGCCCCGTGGTCATGGTGTGGCTGACAATCATGTTGGCACCGAACCAGCAAATCAGAATCTGGCAGCCATACATGGCCAGCTGCATGCCGGGCATGTTGAAGGACATAACCCGTTCTGCCTTGACAAATAAGGTATAGATGGCATTGGAGGCTTTATTGAATTTGTTAACCTCATGCTCTTCACGGACATAGGACTTGACCACCCGGATGCCCGTCAGATTTTCCTGAACAACCTCATTCAGTCCGTCATAGGCCTTAAATACCTTTTGGAACATGGGGAAGGTTTTTCTGAACATGCAGTAAACAAAAACGCCCAGAACCGGTACAGCGCACAGGTAGATGGTGGCCAGTCTGGCGTTAACGGAAAAGGCAAACACCAGAGATACAATCATCATCAAAGGGGCTCGTGTAGCGATACGAAGCAGCGCAACAAAGGCCTGCATGATGTTGTTGATGTCTGTTGTCAGACGGGTGATGATGCTGGAGGTTGAGAACTTATCAATGTTGGAGAAGGAAAACTCCTGCACCTTGTGGAAGAGTGCCCCGCGCAGATTAGACGCGAAGCCGGATGCCGCGTTCGTGCTGAATCGGGCTGCCGAGATGCCGCAGCAAACGGAAAGCACCGCAAAAAGGGCCAGTACCAGACCCATTTTCACGGTGTAGCCGAAGTCTCCGACAATGACACCCTTATCAATGATGTTGGCCATGAGGAAGGGAATCAATACCTCAAAGACACATTCCAGGCACACGAACACCGGCGTGAGGAGAGCATCCTTTTTGTTCTCCCCGACAAATGCTGCCAGTCTTTTTATCATGTGTACACCTCTTTCTTCCTTATTAGGAAGCTAATTATTAGTTAACTAACATTATAGGCCCTTCCCCCTGTTTGTCAACCCCTTCGGATGCCACGGCCGGCGATTTTCCCGGGCTTTTGTAAACTTAAGATGAACCCCTTTTCTTTCCCTAAAAAAAGGCGTACAATGGGTCGGCTAATAAATTGATATTCTGCAATTATTTAGAGAAAGAAGGGGTATCATGGGTCTGTTTTTAATCCTGGCCTACCTGTTTTTCATAGGTTCCCTCTTCGGGTGGGTTTTAGAGCTTTTCTTTCGCCGTTTTTTCTCCCGGGCCAATCCGGAGCACCGCTGGATTAATCCCGGCTTCTGCGTAGGGCCTTATATCCCTCTGTATGGTTCCGGTCTTTGTGTGCTTTACCTGATGGCAAATCTCGGTGAAAGCCGGGGCCTGACTGAGGCTCTTACCGGTCATCTGCTGCTGTTTCTGGCCATGGCTGTCAGCATGACGGCCATAGAATATCTGGCCGGCATCGTCAGTTTAAAATGGCTCAAGGTCCGCCTGTGGGACTACAGCCGGGAATGGGGTAACCTTCAGGGCTTGATTTGCCCTAAATTCTCTTTCTACTGGGCCTTGCTCAGCGCTGCCTACTATTTCCTGATCCATCCCCGTATCCTGCAGGCCCTGGATTGGCTCTCCCGGAATTTGGCTTTCTCCTTTGTTATTGGCTTTTTCTTCGGCATTTTCACGCTGGATGTCATTTATTCCGCTCAGCTGATCGCCAAAATGAAACGGTTTGCCGATGAGAATCAGGTTATCATTAAATATGAAGCCCTGAAGCAACACATCCGCATCTACCGTGAGCGTACCAACGCCCGTATTGCCTTTCTTTTCCCCTTTACCTCTGAGCTGTCACTGGCAGAACATTTAAAGGAAGCGCAGGAAGCTTTGGAAAAACGAGTTCAGCGCATAAGGGAAGCAAAACACACCAAGTAATCCGAGGTTTATCATGAAAGCAACGTCTTCTAACCGATTGATTTCCCGTCTTCAGGATCCGGAAACCGGGAGCCATGGCTATTTGTGGCTGCTGCTTTTTTACCCGGTTTATCTGACCAGCTTTTTTATTCTGGAAAAGGTCACCCTGAATTATCATGTGGTGGAATGCGCCGCTGACCGGTTCATTCCCTTCTGCGAGTGGTTCTTCATCCCCTACGTGCTCTGGCACGGGGCTATTGCCCTGCTGACCCTGCATCTGCTTTTGAATGACATCCCGGAGCTAAAAAGACTTCTTCGCTATTTCATCGCCACCTATATCATTACCTTTTCTGTCTTTCTCATCTGGCCCACCTGCCAGAATCTGCGGCCGAATTCCTTTCCCAGGGACAATCTGCTGACATGGCTGGTGGCGCATGTCATCTACGGGGCGGACCCCTCCACCAACGTCAGCCCTTCCATGCATATCATCGGCACCTTTGGCCTTTGGTTTGCCGTCTTCCGAACCAAGGGCTTCGCCAAAATGGGCTGGCGCATTTTTTGGACTCTTCTGTGCCTTTCCATCTGCCTGTCCACCGTCTTTCTTCGTCAGCACTCCCTGCTGGATTTAGCCACTGCTCTCCCGGTTGTTCTGGTGGGCTGGCTGGTGGCCTACAGCGGCCTGCCGGAGCGAAGGAAGTCTGCACCCTAATGCAAAATCCGTGGGAAGCCCTCTCAGCTTCCGCGGGTTTCTCTCTTCCTACGCACCACACCTCCGCCCCGCGGAAACGGAAGGCGGAACACAATTTGATTGGTAAGCCTGTACCGAATGCACGCGAATGCAAAGCCCGCGGAAAGCCCTCTCAGCTTCCGCGGATTTCACTTTTCCTACCAACCACACCCCCGCCCTGCAGGGACAGAGGGCGAAATACAATTTGATTGGCAAAACGAAAAGAAAAAAAGCGGCGAAATTCGCCGCTTTTTTTACTGCATATTAGCAAAGCGCTCAATGGCTTTGGAGAACTTTGCAATTTCCTCTTCATCGCCGCTGGCAATGGCATCCTTTACGCAGTGGTGAATGTGCCCTTCCAGCACCACCTGCCCTGCCTTGTTCAAGGCAGACTTGGCTGCGCTGATTTGAGAAAGGATATCCTCACAAGGGACATCCTCATCAATCATCCGCTCAATGGCCTGAACCTGGCCGATTATTTTCTTTAAACGCCGATGCAGATTATCGGTATCCATGCACTGAATCATACTATTTCCTCATTCATATTTTGTATTTTTAAAAAGTATAGCAAATCCCCCGTCTTCTGTCAATTTTCTTTCCATTCCGCTGTATTTCGCAGATTTTCCATTGACGGTGAACTGATTTTTCTGTAAACTATCTGCAAGTTACTGCGTTGCAGAATTCAAAAGAGAGTGAGGAATTCCTATGTCCGCAAACCCCAAAAAGAAAAAGCTATCCCTTGCCGGCCAGATTTTCATTGCCTTGATTCTGGCCATCATCGTGGGCCTTTGCATGATGGGCTGCTCCGATATTGCAGCCAAGTACATCAAGCCCTTCGGTACCATCTTCCTGAACCTGGTTAAGTTCATCGTCTGCCCCATCGTTCTTTTCTCCATTATGAGCGGCGTCATGTCCATGCGGGATATCCGCAAGGTTGGTGCCATCGGCTGGAAGACCATCGTTTACTATCTGCTGACCACCGCCTGCGCCATTACTATTGGCCTTCTGGTAGGTAACATTTTCAAGGGTATTTTCCCCGTTCTGGAAACCACCGACCTGGTTTATGAGGCCAACACCTCCGCCTCCTTCATGGACACCCTGGTAGGCATCTTCCCCAGCAACTTCCTGGCCCCCATTGTAAACGCCAACATGCTGCAGATTATTGTCATGGCTCTGCTGCTGGGCTTCTCCGTTGTTTTGGTCGGTGAAAAGATGGAAGGCGTAATTGCCGCCACCACTCGCCTCACCGATGTTTTCATGAAGTGCATGGAGCTGATTCTCAAGCTCTCCCCCATCGGTGTTTTCTGCCTGCTGACCCCTGTTATTGCTGCCAACGGTCCCGCTATCGTAGGCTCACTGGCCAAGGTTCTGCTGGCCGCCTACATCGGCTATCTGATTCAGCTGATTGTGGTTTACTCCATCACCGTTCGCACCATGGGCGGCATGAACCCCGTAACGTTCTTTAAGGGCATGCTCTCCACCATGATTTTCGCCTTCTCCTCCGCTTCCTCTGTAGGCACCCTGCCCCTGAACATGGAAGCCACCCAGAAGCTGGGCGCAGATAAAGAGGTTACCTCCTTCGTTCTGCCCCTGGGCGCCACCATCAACATGGATGGTACTGCCATCTACATGGGCGTCTGCTCCATCTTCATTGCCTCCTGCTTCGGCATTGAGCTGACCATTTCTCAGATGATTACCATTGTTCTTACCGCTACTTTGGCTTCCATCGGTACTGCCGGTGTTCCCGGTGCCGGTATGATCATGCTGGCCATGGTTCTCCAGTCTGTTGGCCTGCCTGTAGAAGGCATCGCCCTGGTTGCGGGTATTGACCGTCTCTTCGACATGGGCCGTACCGTTGTCAACATTACCGGTGACTCCTCCTGCGCCATCATCGTTTCCAACGCCGAGCGCAAGCGTGAGGCCCGCAAGGCTGCCAAGAGCTAAGCCCTACCCCCGCCCTTCCGCCCCTGCCCATCCGGGCAGGGGCTTTTTGCTGCTTATCCAACTGCCGGTGCCCCCTCCGTCATGCTTCGCATGCCACCTCCCCCATGGTCATGGGGGAGGAAAAATAGAGTAGCCCCCCACAGGTCAGGGTACAAAAGACGGACAATCCCCTCACAGAGTCAGGGGAGCGAACACACAAGGCTCAAACGGCCAGCAGTAGCATGCGCGCTGGTTCATGCCTATCATTGCCGGAACAACTTGGCTCGCTCCCCTGTCCGCAGGCCAAAGGCCAAGTAAGAACTGACCTTTAAAAAAAATATTAAATTGGCAGTTTTCAAAAGGTAGCTTTTCCTGTATAGTGTAAGCTATAATTGCTATATACAACCTTATCATCAAGAGAAAGTGAGGAATTTGCCCTATGAGCAGACTGAGCATCAAACAGGAAAGCCGTGCTCAGACCGTCGTAGAAGGGCTGTATAAGGACATGGAGCGCCGCATTTCGGCCTCTCCGTCCGGTATCTGCCCGGTGGATACGACATCCGCCTTCCTGAAAATGTGCATGACCCAAAGCTGCGGCAAATGCACCCCTTGCCGTGTCGGCCTCTTTCAGCTGGATCAGCTGATGGATATGGTTCTGGACGGCACCGCCACTGTAGACACCCTGCATATCATCCATACCACAGCCACCGCCATTGCCAACTCCGCAGACTGTGCCATCGGCGCTGAAGCCGGCAAGATGGTTCTCCGGAGTCTGGATGGCTGCTACGATGACTATATGGCCCATATCAAGAGCCAGTCCTGCAAGGCCAAGCTGGATATGTCCATCCCCTGTGTGGCTAACTGCCCCGCCGATGTTGACATTCCCGGCTATATCGCCCTGGTTGGTGAAAAGCGCTACGCAGATGCCGTCCGTCTCATTCGTAAGGACAATCCCTTCCCCGTGGCCTGCGCCCTGATTTGCGAGCATCCCTGTGAAGCCCGCTGCCGTCGCACCCTTATGGATGCACCCATCAACATCCGCGGCATGAAGCGCGCCGCCATTGATGGCGCCGGCATCGTTCCTCCTCCGGAGCGCATGGCTGTTACCGGCAAGGAAGTCGCCGTTATCGGCGGCGGCCCCTCCGGCCTTACCGCTGCCTACTATCTGCAGCTCATGGGCCATCAGGTTACCGTATTTGAACAGCGTTCCTCTCTGGGCGGCATGCTGCGCTACGGCATCCCCGCCTATCGTCTCCCCCGTGAGATGCTGCAGCAGGATATTGACTGCATCCTCTCCCTGGGTGTTAAGGTTCAGCTCAATACCCGTATCGGTACCGGTGCCGGTGAAATCTCCATGGAGGAGCGGCAGGAGCGCTACAACGCTGTTTACAGTTCCATCGGTGCCCATAAGGACAAGAAGCTGGATGTTGAGGGTGAAGAGGCCGAAGGCGTCATGTCTGCCGTTGAGCTGCTGGGCAAAATCGGCGACAACTGCTATCCTGACTTCCGGGGCAAGCGGGTCTGCGTTATCGGCGGCGGCAACGTTGCCATGGACTGCACCCGTTCCGCTATCCGCGCCGGTGCCGACAAGGTCATGTGCGTCTACCGTCGCCGCATTGAGGACATGACCGCTCTGCCCGAAGAAATTCAGGGTGCTCAGGCCGAAGGTGCCGAGATTGTTGAGCTCCATGCTCCCCTGCGCATTGAAACCGACAGCAGCAACAAGGTCACGGCCCTGTGGACTGACCCCAAGCAGATTGGCATCATCAAGGGCGGCCGCCCCTCCCCGGTGGATTCCGGCAAGGAGCCGGAGCGCATCCCCTGCGATATCATCATCGTTGCCATCGGTCAGGCCATCGATGCCGATCCCTTTGCCGAAGCCGGCATGCCTGTTAACCGCGGCACCATCAAGGCCGCCCTTTGGACCGCCATTGAAGGTGTGGAAGGCGTATTCGCCGGCGGTGACTGCGTAACCGGTCCCGCTACCGCCATCCGCGCCATTGCCGCCGGTAAGGTAGCCGCTGCCAATATTGATAACTATCTGGGTTATAACCACACGATTACCCTGAATGTTGATATCCCCGAGCCTAATCTAAAGGACCGCGACTATTGCGGCCGCATCAACATGGAAGAGCGCCCGGCGGACGAACGCAAGCATGACTTCAAGCTGATGGAGCTGCCGCTGACTGAAAAGGCAGCCTGCCAGGAAGCCGGCCGCTGCCTGCGCTGCGACCACTTCGGCTGCGGAATCTTTAAAGGAGGCAGAAAGCAGGAATGGTAACATTACACATTAACGACAAGGAAGTTCAGGTTGCAGAAGGTACCACCGTTCTGGAGGCCTGCCGTGCTGTTGGTTTGAACATCCCCACCCTCTGCTATCTGAAGGGTATTAACGAAATCGCCGCCTGCCGCGTCTGTGTGGTAGAGCTTAAGGGCGAGAACCACCTCATTACCGCCTGCAACACGGTGGTGTATGATGGCATGGAAATCTACACCAATACTCCCAAGGTTCAGGAAGCCCGTCGGGTCAATGTAGAGCTGCTGATGAGCCAGCACCGCACCAACTGCCCCACCTGCGGTTCCAACGGCGTCTGCCAGCTGCAGAAGGTTGCCTCCTCCCTGAACATCAACGAAACCATCAATTATCCCCATTTCTTCCGCAAGTCCCTGATGGAGGATTTCCCCATCCAGCGTGACGATTCCAAGTGCATCCGCTGCTATCGCTGCGTTTCCGTCTGCGAAAAGGTACAGACCCTGGGCATTTGGGATATGGTCGGCACCGGCGCCCGCACCACGGTGGGCGTATCCGAAGGCCGTACCATTTCCGCCTCTGACTGCGTTGCCTGCGGCCAGTGCGTCACCCATTGCCCGGTTAACGCCCTTCGGGTCCGGGATGATACCAAGCTGCTCTCCGGCCTCCGGGGTGCTTTGAACAACCCCAAGAAGGTGGTTGTGGTTCAGACCGCTCCTGCCGTTCGTGCCGCCTGGGGCGAAGCCTTCGGCCTGTCCCCCGAGGTTGCAAACGAAAAGCGCATGGCCGCGGCCCTGCGGGCCATTGGCTTTGACTACGTGTTTGACACCAACTTCACCGCCGACCTGACCATTATGGAAGAGGGTACGGAGTTCCTGAACCGCATGCAGCACCCGGAAGACCACAAGTGGCCCATGTTCACCTCCTGCTGCCCCGGCTGGGTTCGCTTCCTCAAGAGCCAGTATCCCGACATGGTCAGCCAGCTGTCCACGGCCAAGTCTCCCCAGCAGATGTTTGGTGCCGTTACCAAGTCCTACTTCGCCCAGAAAATCGGCGTTGATCCTAAGGACATTGTCTGCGTTTCCGTCATGCCCTGCTCCGCCAAAAAGGCTGAGACCGAAATTCCCAACATCAACGATGCCGCCGAAGGCTGCAAGGATGTGGATATCGCCCTCACCACCCGCGAGATGTGCCGCATGATTAAGGCCGCCCTTATTGATGTAGAAGCCCTGCCGGAGGAGGAGTTTGATTCTCCCCTGGGCACCGGTACCGGCGCTGCCGTTATCTTCGGTACCACCGGCGGTGTTATGGAGGCTGCCCTCCGTACCTGCTATAAGGTTCTCACCGGCGAGAATCCTTCTGCCGACGAAACCTTCAAGGCCGTCCGTGCTCTGGCCTCTGACAAGCCTTGGGTGGAAGCCACCTACAACGTCAACGGCATTGAGGTCAAAACGGCGGTTGTCAACAGTCTTGGCAATGCCCGCAAGCTGATTCGTGCCGTTCGCAGCGGCGAGGCCTTCTACCACTTTGTTGAGGTTATGGCCTGCCCCGGCGGCTGCGTTGGCGGCGGCGGTCAGCCTATCCACTACAACGAGGAGCGGGCCGCTGACCGCGGCAAGGTGCTGTATCGCTATGACGCCAACAACACCATGCGCTTCAGCCACGAGAACCCCGAGGTTCAGGCCCTGTATACCGAGTATTTGGGTGAGCCCTGCGGCCATATGTCTCATAAGCTGCTGCACACCGACCACACCGGCTGGCAAATGCCCCCCGCAAAGAAATACGACTCTGACGTAAAGCATTAAGTCCTCTCACCGGGCTGCCCCCATGGGCAGCCCGGTTTTTGTATACGTATTTTGCCCGGCCGGGGCTTTTCTTTTTTCTGCCCTTCTATTACAATGTAGAAAACACACCCGGAGGTACTGTCATGGCTTACCAACAAAAATTTTCCCTGCTCTGCCGCCCCCTTAAGGTGGGCAGGGTCACCCTGCGCAACCGCATGTGTTCCGCCCCCATGGGCTTTCCGGATTTGACTGAGGATGGCTGTCTGACCGAAGGCGCCATTGCCTTTTATGAAAATCGGGCTAGAGGCGGCGCCGCTGTAGTTACCATCTCCGAGGCCTGCGTGGACTATGTCCACGGCAAAAGCCACGGGCGTCTGATAAACCTTCAAAACCCCGGGGTGCTGGCCGGGCTCACCAATGCTGCCCGCGCCATCAGCCGCCATGGGGCTCTGGCTTCCATAGAGCTGAATCATTCCGGCATGCTGTCCGAATTTGATGCTTTGGTATCTGAGCGCCTGGGCGATGGTTTGGAGCATTGGGGGCCGGTGGACACTCTTCTGCCTAACGGTACAGCTGTTCGGGGCATGAGCAAAGCCATGATTGACCAAACCGTCCGGGCCTTTGCCCAAGGGGCTTCCCTGGTTAAGCGGGCGGGCTTTGACATGGTCATGCTCCATGCCGGTCATGGCTGGCTCATCCACCAGTTTCTTTCTCCCCTGACCAATTCCCGCACCGATGAATACGGAGGCTCCCGGGAAAACCGTGCCCGACTGGCTGTAGAGATTCTGACTGCCATGCGCCTGGCGGTTGGCCCCGACTTTCCCATTGAAGTCCATTTTTCCGCCATGGAAACCCCTGCCGGAGGCCTGACCCTTGAGGACGCCATCGCCTTTGCAAAACAGATTGAGCCTTTGGTGGATATCCTTCATGTATCCGCCGGAACGGAAAGCGACTTTCATGTCACCCATCCCTCCATGTTTGCTGCCCCCGGCTGCAATGTGAAATATGCCGCAGAAATCAAGAAACACGTTTCCATCCCTGTAGCCACCTTAGGCGCCCTGAATGAACCGGAGCACATGGAGAGCATTCTTGCATCCGGTCAGGCCGATTTGGTTTGCATGGCCCGGGCCCTTTTAGCTGACCCGGAGAAAAACAAAAAGGTGGAGCAAAACCGGGAGGATGAAATACTCCCTT
>JAKSQI010000025.1 GCA_024404215.1 Oscillospiraceae bacterium | reverse complement strand
GCCAGCGATTACGTCCGCCTTACCCAACTGCAGGAGGAAGCTGACAGTCTAAACATCCGTCTGGAGGAGCTGATGGAGCAGTGGCTTGAGCTTTCAGAAAGCATGTAGGACACTCTTCTCTGATTTGCAGCAACAAAACACCCCGTTTCTACATTCAGAAACGGGGTATTTTTGGTTAAGGAAAAACAAATAAGCCCTGCCGATTGGCAGGGCTTAGGGAACTTACATTACACTGCGCGGGTAACCTTACCGCTGCGGAGGCAACGTGTACAAACGTAAACATGACGAGGAGTTCCATCGACAACTGCTTTTACACGCTTGACGTTGGGCTTCCAGGTTCTGTTGCTGCGTCTGTGGGAGTGGCTGACCTTAATACCGAATGTAACACCCTTATCGCAAAATTCACACTTAGCCATCTGCTGCACCTCCTTGCAAGTTATAGCTCATAAACAGCGTAAGTTATATTAACAGAAATATATCAAAAAAGCAAGAACTTTTTTCAAATCTTTTTCTGCTTTTTGAAATATTTTTCCTTGCATTTTTTACCCCGGCCCTTTGGAAAGATGCCGTCCCGCTCTTGCAATCACGGGGGAAATTGTGTACAATTTAGCCAATAACTGTGGCCGGAAATCGGCCTCTGAAAGGGATGACAAATCATGGAACAGAAGTTCACCTATAAGCTGTCTCAGATGGTTGAGGATCTGCACTATACGGTATTGTATGAATCCAGTGATTATCACACCAAGGAACTGGATACCCCTCAGGTTCACCGCCCCGGTTTACAGTTGGACGGCTTCTTTACTTACTTTGATCCCAAGCGCATCCAGATTCTCGGTGGTATGGAGCTGGAATTTCTGGCGCCCTATTCCTCCGAAGTCCGTTTACTGAAATACAATGACCTGCTGAGCAAGGGTGTTCCCGCCGTTATTGTCACAAAGGGACGTGACCCAGGCCCGGAATTGCTGGAAAGTGCTCGTATTAATGACGTTACCATTCTCAGTACAGAGTCAGAGACCTCCGCTACCATGACCGATGTTCTGCGCATTCTTGGTCTGGGCATGGCCCAGCGCGTTACCATGCATGGCGTTTTGGTTGAGGTCTATGGCGTTGGTGTTCTTATTCTTGGTGACAGCGGTATTGGTAAGAGTGAGACTGCCATTGAACTGATTAAGCGCGGTCACCGCCTGGTTGCTGATGATGCCGTTGAAATCAAAGCCACCGACTACCAGCATCTGGTAGGCTCCGCTCCGGATTTGATTCGCTACTATGTTGAGGTTCGGGGTATCGGCATCATTGATGTCCGCCGTACCTTCGGTGTAGGCTCCGTTAAGCCCTTCCAGGATATTGCCCTGGTTGTTCGTCTGGAGCAGTGGCGTGAGGGTGAGGTTTATGACAGACTGGGCCTCAATGACAAATATGAAGAAATTCTCGGTGTTAAGCTGGTCAGCTATACCGTTCCCGTCCGGCCCGGCCGCAGCCTGTCTGTTATCATTGAGGTTGCTGCCATGGAATTCCGCCAGAAAATCATGGGCTTCAATGCGGCCAAGGAATTCACAGAGCAGATTAGCAATCATATGCTGAAGGGCAAATAAGGCTTATGTTTGACCGTAACCGTGCTGAGGCTGAAATCCGCCGCAGTTTTCCTGACGTTGCCCTTTTGAGGGATGAACCCATGAGCCGCCATACCACCTTTCACATCGGTGGTCCGGCACCTTTGATGATTATCCCGTCTTCCACAGAGGACACTATTGGGGTTCTCCGTTTGCTGGAAAGCATGGACGCTGCGCCCCTGCTTGTCGGCAATGGCTCCAACCTTTTGGTTGAGGATGCTCCCCTATCCTTTCCGGTTGTAAAGACCCACACCAACAAAGAAACCCCTGTCATTCTTGATAGCTGCCGTTTGGAGGCTCCGGCCGGCATAACCTTATCCCGGCTGGCTGTTTTTGCACAGAAGGCCGGCCTTGCCGGTCTGGCCTTTGCTCATGGCATTCCCGGCACATTGGGCGGCGCCCTGTTTATGAACGCCGGCGCCTATGGGGGGGAAATGGCTCAGGTAGCCTTGGAAACCACCGCCCTTATCAACGGCAAGCTGGTGATAATACGCGGAGCTGACCATGACTTCGGCCACCGTCACAGCTGCTTCTCCAGCAGCGGCGGCTGCATTCTCTCTTCTGTGCTGCAGCTGCAGCCGGGTGATTCTGACAGCATTGCCTGTGAAATGGATGAGCTGGCTGCCAAACGGCGTGCCAGCCAACCACTGGAGTATCCCAGTGCCGGTTCCGCTTTTAAACGCCCCGCAGGTGCCTACGCCGCTGCCTTGATTGACCAATGCGGACTTAAGGGGCAGGGTATCGGCGGAGCCAGAGTTTCTGAAAAGCACGCCGGCTTTATCATTAATGGCGGTGGAGCCAGCTTTGATGATGTTCTGGCTGTTATCCACATGGTGCAGGAAACCGTAAAGAAGGAAACCGGCTTTGAACTGGAGCCGGAAATTCGCATTATTCGAGCAAATCCCTGATTGGTTCTGAAAGGAGGGGTATTATGGAACTGGTATTCGTAACGGGGCTTTCCGGAGCCGGAAAAAGCCGAGCCGTTAATGCACTGGAGGATTATGAGTTTTACTGCGTGGATAACATGCCCGTATCCATGATTCCTACCTTTGCTGAGCTTTGTATGGCAGCCGGCGGGAAATATGAACGGGTTGCCGTAGTTACCGATGTTCGGGCTATAGACAGCTGCAGTGAGCTTTTCACCTCTCTGGATGCTGTCAAGGCTCTTGGCTGCCGCAGCTTCATTCTTTTTATTGAGGCAGGAACCGAAACCATTGTCCGGCGTTACAAGGAAACCCGTCGACGCCACCCTCTGGACCCGGAAGGCCAGGATGTACCCGGTGCTGTTGCCCGGGAGCAGGCCCTGCTGGCCCCTTTGAGAGACCAAGCCGACCTAATCATTGATACCACTGGGCTTACGGTTGCAACCCTACGGCAAAAGCTCTACAACGCTTTTATGAAGGACTCTTCCTGGCAGCCCTTAACGGTAACCATTCTATCCTTTGGCTTTAAAAACGGCATTCCCATCGAAGCCGATACCGTTTTGGATGTTCGTTTTCTGCCAAACCCCTACTACAATCCGGCATTAAAGAAAAAAACCGGCTTAGATCAGGATGTTTATGATTATGTCCTTAACCAGCCGGTTTCCGAAGAGTTTACCGACCGCCTTGTGGATTTGATGCGTTTTCTGCTTCCAAAATATGTGGCAGAAGGGAAAACCTCCTATGTGCTGGCTATCGGCTGCACGGGAGGCCGCCATCGCTCGGTATCGGTTGCCCGTTATCTGGCTTCCGAAATTCGCGCCATGGGTTATCCGGTGGAACTGCGCCACCGGGACATTGAGTGATAATCTGCCTGCAGATTTCTTCTGCAGGCCTTTTTGTGAGGATTGACCATGACCTTTTCCGAAAAAGTGAAGGCAGAGCTCTGCAGCACCATGCCGATAGGCAAAAGGTGCTCGGTTGCCCTCTGCTATGGCATTCTGCTCTACTGCCGCACCTTCACCTCCAGCGAAATCCGGCTTGTCAGCGGCAACGATAATCTGGCTCACTATCTTCCCCGGGTCTTTCGTAAAGCCTTTGGCTTTTCCTTTGACTCCGTTTCAGAAAAAAAGGGGCCTGCCGCCAAGCGCAGCTTTTTGATCACGGCCCCGGAAAAATTGAACACGATTCTTGACCAGTTTGGCTACGACGCCTCCCGCATGATGGGCCATCACGTGAATTTCGGCATATTGGAAGAGGATTGCTGTAAAACCGCCTTTATTAAAGGAGCCTTTTTGGCCGGCGGCACAGTTTCGGCTCCTGAAAGCCGCTACCACTTGGAGTTTTCCACGATTCACGCCAGTGTCAGCCGTGAAACTGCTGCTTTGCTGCGTGAGCTTGGCTCTGAAGCAAGGGAATCCACCCGCAAGGGCAGCCACCTGCTTTACTACAAGAAAAGCGAGGACATTGAAGAGCTGCTTTCCCTTATAGGTGCCACAAGTGCTTCCATGGATTTTATGAACGCCAAAATTGAGAAAACCATGAACAACTCCGTAAATCGCCAGGTCAACTGTGACGCTGCCAATGTAAAAAAAGCGGTTAATGCCGCCATGCATCAGGTTCAGGCCATTCGACGCCTGCAGCCCGAGGAGCTTCCTGAGGCTTTGAGAGAAACCGCCCGCTTAAGGCTGGATAACCCCAGCCTGACAATTACAGAGCTGGCAGCCCTTCATAACCCACCGACAAGCAAATCCTGTGTCAACCATCGTTTGCGCAGGCTCATGGAGCTGGCCCGGCTTGAGGAATAGATTCTCTTTTCCAAAAGTCCGGCTGCTTCCTGTTGTGGGACTAAAAAAGAACCATCCCCCGGATGGTTCTTTTTGTTTTCATTATTAATCCTTCTTAGCCGCATTGGCTGCGACAGCATTACGGATATCGCTGCTGAAGTAAAGAGAGCCCAGAGCCATAACTACACCGTCAGCCCCCGCATGAGCGATGGCTGCGTCCACAGCAGCCTGAATACCGGCACAAGGCTTTGCCTCTGCGCCAAGGCCACGCAGAAGACCGGCTAACTCGTCAGCCTCCATGGCTCGGTGATTGTCCGGACGGGCGGTGAAGAAAATTTCACCCAGAGGAACGACCATGCCAATCATGTTTTGAACATCCTTATCGGCCATGACGCCCATGACAAAGGTCAGCTTGCGGTCACCAAAATGAGCTTTCAGGCTCTCCACAGTGGCCTTGATTCCATGGGGATTGTGAGCCCCATCCAAAACAAAGGTAGGATTGCGGCGGAGAACCTCAAAACGGCCGGGCCATTGAACCTTGGCCAGCCCCTCTCTAATATTTGCATCCGAAATGCTCCAGCCCCTCTCTCTGAGCAGACAGCAGGCGTTAACAGCCAGCGATGCATTCATGGGCTGATAGCTTCCAGCCAAGGGCACAAACAAGTCCTTAAGCTCTCCATAGTCGAAGGTACAGCCCTCCAGAGCCACTTGATGAATCACAACCTCCTCAGGGTCAGTTACGGAAAGAGAGGCCCCAACCGCATCACAGCGGTTTCGCAAAACGGCAATGACATCCTCATCAGCCGGATAGGCAGCCACCGGGCAGCCCTCCTTAATAATGCCGGCTTTTGTAGCTGCAATTTTGGGAAGAGTATCCCCTAGAAACTCCGTGTGGTCCAAACCAATGGCCGTAATCACCGCGCAAGCCGGAGGATCAATAACATTGGTGGAATCCAGTTCGCCGCCCAAACCTACCTCCAGAACAACAACATCACAGCCATTGTCTCGGAAATACTGCATGGCGACCGCCGTAATGACTTCAAACTCTGTAGGCGTATCCGCCATGGCATCGGCATGAGGACGGATGATATCCACAATGCGTTCCAGCTCATCATCCGGAATCTCCGTACCGTTAATCTGCATGCGCTCATTAAAACGATTGATATAAGGGGATGTATACAGGCCGGTTTTATATCCCGCCTGCTGCAGAATAGCTGCCAGACAGGCACAGGTGCTGCCCTTGCCATTGGTTCCGCCCACATGGACGAACTTCAGTTCCTTTTCCGGGTTGCCGAGAGCCCGCAGCAAATCCTGAGTTCGTGTTAAGCCCGGCTTGCTTCGCTGCCATTTGGTACTGCTGATATAGGCCAGCGTTGATTCATAAGACATGGGAATTTCCTTCTTTCCAATAGGTTCTTCTAACAGCATTTTAACCTATGACAGAATCTTTGTAAATGCGTTTCAAATAAAAAAGCTCCTGCACGGGGAATGCAGGAGCTTTGATGAAAAACGGATGAAATCAGCGTCTTCTGCCGTTAAGAATCGGCTTGATGGCTCTCTCATAGGCAGCCATGTGAAGAGCAGTAACTACAGCTGTGCAGACAGCAGAGGTAACAAGCTTGGGAACCAAACGAGTAGCAAACAGGGCGGTGAAGGCCTTATCCGGAATATTCAGAACCAGTTTATAGTACCAGGTCAAGGCATAGGTACCCAGCAGCAGGCTGGCAATAAGCTGGACAAGGAAGAGCGTGATTACACAGTTTATAACGGTAATCTTGTTCTTGAAAAGGTACTTGAATACCAGCGGAGAAACTACACCAATGAAGACCGGAGTAATGGCCAAAGGAACAAAATAGGCACCATAGCCGCTCAAAACCGTACCCAGAAAATCGCTGAGGAAACCGACAATCAAGCCGGCAACAGGTCCCATCCACATGCCGGCAAGCATGATGGGAATCGTCTCAAAGCTGATGCGCAGCCCCGGAGAAACCTGCCAGCCAACATAACGGGCCAGTACAATCTGCAGGGCAATCAGCATAGCCATAAAGCAGAGATTGCGGACGCTGAATATGTTCTTTAAGGAATTGCTTTTACTTTCGGGCATAAAATAACCTCCTTCATATGTGACAACACCCATGCCCGGGTGCGCCCAAGGCCGAGCCACATATAGGAGGTTTGCTCCGGTATGTGACAGCGGGATACGAGCTTCGTACCGCGGGTTTCCCCTTCGTCCGAGTGTCAAATTCCCCGTACACCCGGCACTTCACGCAGGAAGCTCTACTCTGTCGGAGACCATGTCTCCACTTAGGTCGTATTGTACTCTAAATATACGGATTTGTCTACCATTTTTCACAGGATTCCAAAGGATATTTCCATCTTTTTAAGTCAGACCGACTATGGCAGATAAGGTTCCCGAATATACTGGACAGCCATGCTCTTCTACTGTATAATGAATATTTAGGTTTATTATTAAACGATTCATCAGGAGGCCGCCATGAAGATTGTAATTGCCGGCATAGGCAAGGTTGGATATACCCTGGCTGCGAATCTGGCCGAGGAAGGGCACGATGTTACTTGTATTGATACAGGAGAAGGCCCCACCTCCCGTGTGAACGAGGAGTTGGATGTTTTGGGCATTCAGGGCAACTGTGTCAACCTGAGTGTGCTGGAAAGTGCCGGAACGGGAGACGCCGACGTTTTTGTCGCTGTCAGCCGACAGGATGAAGTCAACATGCTGGCCTGCCTCTTTGCCAAACGGCTGGGAGCACGGCATACGGTTGCCCGAATCCGAGATCCGGAATACGCGGAGGGCTTTGACCGTTTCAGCAAAGAGCTGGACATTGACCTGATCATCAATCCGGAGCATGACACCGCTGCTCAGATTACCCGCCTGCTTCGCTTCCCCAATGCATTGGATATTGATACCTTCCATGGCGGCCAGGTAGAGTTGGTTGGTTTCCGGGTTCTGCAGAACGATTTTCCGGTTGGGCTAAGCCTTATGGAAATCCAAAAACGCATGGGAAGCCTTCGTGTGCTCTTCTGCGCCATTGAGCGCAACGGTCAAACTCTGATTCCCAACGGAACTACGATTATTGAGGCCGGTGATAAAGTCTATATCAGCGGCAAGATGCTCTCCATCAATGCTTTTTTCAAAGCACTTGGCCGTTATACACCAAAAATCAAATCTGTCATGGTTGTAGGCGGCAGCAAAACCGCCGTCTATCTGACCCAGCTGCTGCAGCGGCTAAACATGAGTGTAAAGGTATTTGAGCAGAACCGAAGCCGCTGTGTGGAGCTCTGCACCCTTCTGCCCAAGGCCATGATTCTTCATGGTGACGGAACAGAGCATGAAGTCCTCAGCACCGAGAACCTGGACCGGACCGATGCCTTTGTAGCCTTGACCGGCGACGACGAAGCCAACCTGATTGTTTCTCTGTATGCCAAGCAGATGGGGGTCAGCAAGGTTGTAGCAAAAATCAACCGTCAAAATTATTATAATGTTATCGCCATGCTGAACATTGACAGCTTCATCAATCCCAAGCAGGTTACGGTTACAACCGTTCTGAAGTATATCCGCAGTCTTCAAGCCAGCCACAGCAACAGCATGCTGGCCCTTTACCGAATTGCTGATGGCAGCGCTGAGGCCGTTGAATTCAGTGTTGACGCCGATACAAAGCATCTGGATCAGCCTTTGAAGGACATTGGCCGCCATTTGAAAAAGGGCGTCTTGATTCTGTCCATTCAGCGCGATGGCGAAATCATTATTCCCGAAGGAAATACCTGCCTCCGGGTTGGGGACGACATTACGGTTGTTGCCAATGCCATGCGCATCAAGAATCTAAATGACATTTTCGTAAATTGAGGCAGCGGATATGAGTTATCGAGTCTTATTACGAACCATTGGCGCAACCATGCTGCTGGAGGCTGTGGTTTTGCTAATGATGGCAGGGGTATCCCTGCTTTACCGTGAAAATGCCCTGCCCTTTTTGATTACCATTGGTATTCTGCTCGCCGTAGGATATCCTCTGAGTCGGATGAAAACCAGGGATCGTGCCTTCTTTTCCCGTGAAGGCTATGTCACCGTTGCCGTGGTATGGTTGGTACTCAGCGCCTTTGGCGCCCTGCCCTTCTTCATTAACGGCGGCTTTGGCAACTATATCAACTGCTTTTTTGAGGCTGTTTCCGGTTTTACCACCACCGGCTCCTCCATCCTTACGGACATTGAGAGTCTGCCAAAGGGCATCCTCATGTGGCGCAGTACCACCCATGTTATTGGCGGCATGGGCATTCTGGTTTTGGTTGCAGCCATCATCCCCAACGGGGAGAGCCGGGCCATGCACATGATGCGGGCAGAAATGCCCGGCCCCACAGCCGGCAAGCTGGTTCCCCGGCTTAGTCAAAGCAATAAGATCCTGTATGGCATGTACTTTGGTCTCATCATGTTGGAGATTATCAGCCTAAAAATCGCCGGTGTCTGCCTCTACGAGTGCATTACCATCAGCTTTTCCACCGCCGGCACCGGTGGCTTCGCCGTGACAAACGATTCTTTGGCCGGCTACAGCGCCGCCGTAGAAATCATCGTCTCCATCTACATGCTTGCCTTCAGCCTGAATTTCGCCCTTTACTTCCTTTTGATTACCGGCAAGCTCAAGCAGATTTGGCGTGACCAGGAATTCCGTCTTTTCTTTTTGATTGTCCTTCTTGCCGTTCTCTTTGTCTCCCTGGACATTCGTCAGGTTTATGGCAGCTACCGGACCGGTCTGCGGCACACGCTCTTCACTCTCGCAAGTACCTGTTCTACCACCGGCTTCGTGGTAACCGATTATGATAAGCTCTGGCCCACCTTCAGCAAATGTATTGTTCTTCTGCTGACATTAACCGGTGCCTGTGCCGGATCCACCGGTGGCGGCATTAAGGTTTCCCGTCTGCTGATTCTGGTAAAGAGTGTAAAAAAAGAGGTGCGACAGATTATCCATCCCCGTTCCGTGAATGTTATCCGGGTGGATGACGGCCCCCAGAATGAAGCCATGGTTCACAGCGTTCTGCGTTTTTTCCCCGCCTATGTTTTCCTGTTTATCATTGGTGTTTTGCTGGTTTCCCTCAACGGCTTTGACTTTACCACCACCTTCTCTTCCGTTCTCACCTGCATTGGCAATGTTGGCCCCGGTTTGGGGGTCTGCGGCCCCTGCGGCAATTTTGCTGACTTCAGCAACTTCAGTAAAATCATACTAAGCCTCATGATGCTGATTGGTCGTCTGGAGGTTATGCCAATTCTGGTGCTTCTGGCTCCCAACAGCTGGACCCGCTCCTGATTTGTGTTCCAAAACTCCTGCGCCCCCGGAAAGGGGGCGCTTTTCCATTTGGTTTTTTCCCGGTCCAGATGTAAAAAAGCCATTTGTAGTAAGTGTATGCAAATGTGTTCCCCTTCCCGCCTGCTTTTTCGTCAAAATTCTTTTTTTATTCTATTGAAAAAGAATTCCTTTACTGATAAAATAGACAGGCTAAATTCGCAAGCTTTTAAAATTTTATAAAGGAGTGTTCGATATGGAAAACCTGACCTGGGTTGCCGCGATCTGTGCAGTTCTCGCAATCATTTTTGCAGCTGTAAAGACCTCCGTGGTATCTAAGGCCGACCCCGGAACCGAGCGCATGCGCGAGATTTCCGGTGCTATCGCCGAAGGCGCACGCGCCTTCCTGTTCGCTGAGTACAAAATACTCGTAATCTTCATCGTCGTACTGTTCATTCTGATTGGTGCCTTCATCAGCTGGCTGACTGCTGTCTGCTTCCTGGTTGGTGCACTGTTCTCCGTTGCAGCCGGTTATGCCGGTATGAACGTTGCCACCAAGGCTAACGTACGTACTGCTAATGCTGCCAGAACCGGCGGCATGAACAAGGCCCTGAGCATCGCCTTCTCCGGCGGTACCGTTATGGGCATGTGCGTAGTTGGTCTGGGTCTGCTGGGCTGCTCCGTTATCTATGCTCTGACCAAGAAGCCTGAAATTTTGACCGGCTTCTCTCTGGGTGCTTCTTCCATCGCTCTGTTTGCCCGTGTTGGCGGCGGTATCTATACCAAGGCTGCTGACGTTGGCGCCGACCTGGTTGGTAAGGTTGAAGCCGGCATCCCCGAAGATGACCCGCGTAACCCCGCCGTTATCGCCGATAACGTAGGTGATAACGTTGGTGACGTTGCCGGCATGGGTGCTGACCTGTTTGAGAGCTATGTTGGCGCACTGGTTTCCGCTTTGACTCTGGGCGTTTTGGCTCACGAGGTAAAGGGTGCCATGTTCCCCCTGGTAATTGCTGCTGTTGGTATTATCGCTTCCATCATTGCCGGCTTCTTCGTTCGCGGCAATGACAACTCCAATCCTCACACCGCCCTGAAGACCGGTTCCTATGTCTCTGCCGGCATCGTAGTCGTTGCCGCTCTGATTCTGAGCAAGGTGTTCTTCAACGACATGAAGGCTGCTTGGGCCATCATTGCCGGTCTGCTGGTTGGTTTGATTATTGGTATCGTTACCGAAGTTTATACCTCCGGCGACTACAAGTCTGTTAAGAAAATTGCTGACCAGTCCGAGACCGGTGCTGCTACTACTATCATTTCCGGTCTGGCCGTTGGTATGCGCTCCACCGTTATTCCTATCCTGCTGATCTGCGTTGGTATCATTGTTGCCTTCCTGGTTTCCGGCCTGTATGGTATCGCTCTGGCTGCTGTAGGTATGCTGGCTACCACCGGCATCACCGTTGCTGTTGATGCTTATGGTCCTATCGCCGACAACGCCGGCGGTATCGCAGAAATGAGCGGTCTCGTGAAATCACCGACAAGCTGGATGCTGTTGGTAACACCACTGCTGCCATGGGTAAGGGCTTCGCCATCGGCTCTGCCGCTTTGACTGCTCTGGCTCTGTTCATGAGCTTCGCTGAAGCTGTTAACATCACCGAGGGTGGTATTGATATCCTGAATTACAAGGTTACCGTTGGTCTGCTGATTGGCGGTATGCTGCCCTTTATCTTCTCCGCTCTGACCATGGAATCCGTTTCCAAGGCTGCCAACCACATGATTGAAGAAGTTCGCCGCCAGTTCCGCACCATTCCCGGCATTATGGAAGGTACCGGCAAGCCTGACTATAAGGCCTGCGTTGCCATTTCCACCACTGCCGCTCTGAAGGAAATGCTGGTTCCCGGCGTAATGGCTGTTATCGTTCCCATTGTTGTTGGCGTTCTGCTGGGTGCCACCGCTCTGGGCGGCATGCTGGCCGGCGCTTTGGTTACCGGTGTTCTCATGGCAATCTTCATGTCCAACGCCGGCGGCGCTTGGGACAATGCCAAGAAGTACATTGAAGAAGGCAACCACGGCGGTAAGGGTTCTGATGCCCACAAGGCTGCTGTTGTAGGCGACACCGTTGGTGACCCCTTCAAGGATACCTCCGGTCCTGCCATTAACATTCTCATTAAACTGATGGCGGTTGTCTCCGTGGTATTCGCTCCCATCTTTGGAGCCGGCCTGATTAAGTAATCCGGGCTTACATGGGTTTCTTATACCGGACCTCGTTATGAGGTCCGGTATTTTTTAGTCTTCCTAAAGCGCCCCCTTCCCGCTTCCTGCACCTTGACTTTTCCTGCGGAAACTGGTAGGATACGCAATGCGAAAGGGCCACAGTTCCCCTTTTAGAAGAAAGGATTACTCTATGAAAACCAGACTTTTTACTCTTTTTCTCCTGCTCTGTCTGCTTTTTTCCTATATGCTGCCTGCCTCCGCTGTTTCCCTGACTGTAGGAGAAGCGGTGGGCAAAACACTGTATAAGGCCATTATCACAGAGTCTCCCCTTGAACTGGGGCTCATTGATCAGCCGGATCCTGCTAACGGTCTCACCATTACTGCAGAAAAAACCGATGCTACCACCCTGAGCATTTATTATGAAGGCACTCCTACCCAAACCGGCATCTCTTACTTTGCTGTATCCTATGTGGTTGGCGGCACTCCCATTGCAGAGTACGGCTCACTGTCTGTAAAGGATTCCTCCGGTCAGGGAGCCGAATACCCAACGACTCCGGTTATCTCTTCTGTTTCCCCAACCTCTGATATCCGCTGCACAACTACCGACAGCAGCCTTTTCTTTTCCGTTACCGCTTCCGGCAACGGCAGTCTCAGCTACCGCTGGCTGTTGGATGGCACAGACCTGAATGTCAGCGGAAGCACCCTGACTCTTACTCCGTCTACCCTGTCCGTTGGAACCTACCGGGTTTACTGTGAAGTAACCAACAGCCTCAATCGTCACGAGCAAACCACAGACACCTCCTGGGTTTTGACCGTTGAGGAGCCTTCCGCCAAGCCTGTTATCACCAGCAAAGCCTCAGCGGCCGAAATATCCGGCACGGGCTCCGCTACCTTTTCCGTTGCGGCAGCCGGCAAGGATTTACACTTCCAGTGGTATGAGCAGGGCTCCTCTGCTCCCCTGACAGATGGCAGCGCAGGTACTCTTACCATCTCCGGTGCAACCACCTCTGCTTTGAAGATCAGCTGTAATGCGGCCCCTCAAAATATCACCAAGAGTTATATCTGCAAGGTCACTGACAGTGCCGGTAATTCCCTTACTACAGAAGCTTACACTCTTTATATCAAGGAAGATACCACCCTGTCCACGATTAAGGAAATCACCCTTGCCAGCCCCCCCTCCAAGCTTGAATATACCGTGGGAGACACATTAGACCTCACCGGTATGACCTTGAATGCCGTCAGCGGAAAAGGCAGTGAAACTATTTCCACCGGCTTTGCCTGTGAGCCTATGCTGCTTCAGGAAGAAGGCACCCAAACCATCCGTGTTTCCTATCAGGGCAAAACCACAACCTTTCAAATAACCGTTAACGCCAAGAATCACGAGCATCAGTTTGCCGACTGGGTCTATGACGCCGAGCACCACATGGTCACACGGGGCTGCAGCTTTGAAAACTGCACCGTAAAAGAAATCTATTCGGAACTGGCCTTCCGCCAGGAGTTCCCGGAGGAAGCTGAAAAGCTGGGGCTGGATGCTTCTGAGAACGAACTCCCCCTTGAGGAAGAGCTTGAGGATACAGAAACCTCTGATTTGGAGCAGGAGCTAAAGGAAAAAGAGACAAAAGAAAAAAAGGAACACTCCACAAGCCAGATTCTTTTGTGGTTCTGCCTGTTGGCTGCTGTTCTCATCCTTTTGACTGCTGTGCTGCTCTATATTCGCCTTTACGGCAAAAAGGCATCCCGCAAGCAGGCCCCTCACTCAGATAATAATACGTAAACCTACCCATGGCATCTCAAGACCTTGAGATGCCTTTTTTTATAGTATTATTCTCTGGTTTTTTTGCAGTTTTTTCTGTCCGTCTTCTCAAAAACAGACTGTTTACAAGAGGATTTTTATATTTTTTTCTTTATTTCCCAAAAAAATACTGAATTCCTTACAAACCCTACCATTTTCTACTCCTTTACTACCACTTGAATTGTATTTTGCCCTTTGTTATAATGCTTTCATGGAAAATTATGAAAGGTGGACTTTATCTTGAAAACACTTGCCCGTATTCAGTTGAATGTCAACGGTGTTGAGCGTTTCTTTATCGTTGAGCCTGCAAAGGATACCTTGGCCGATGTCCTGCGCCGCAATGGCCTGACCGGCACGAAAATCGGCTGCGGCACCGGCGTCTGCGGTGCCTGCTCCGTTATCCTCAACGGTGAATTGAAGCGTGCCTGCACCGTAAAAATTGCCAAGGTTGAGAACTTCTCTACCGTCACCACCATTGAAGGAATCGGTAATCCCCAGAA
>JAKSQI010000024.1 GCA_024404215.1 Oscillospiraceae bacterium | reverse complement strand
GGACGTATGAGGTAGGCACACGGCTGATGCGTTAGTGGCCCCTGCGGTTGCCGGCACCATGTATGTTGCCTCCGGTGCTGCTGCAGGCCTTTCTGTAAAGAAGCTGAGAAAGGATGCTGACACCAAAAAGCTGCCTACCATGGCGGTAGCGGCGGCCTTGATTTTTGCCGGGCAGATGATAAACTATACCATTCCCGGGACCGGTTCCTCCGGACACCTTTGTGGCGGCATGCTGCTGTCCTCCCTTCTGGGGCCTCAGGCTGGCTTCCTGTCCATGATTGTCATATTGGCGATTCAATGCCTTTTCTTTGCGGACGGCGGATTGATGGCCCTGGGCGCAAACTGCTGGAACATGGCTTTCTATGGCTGCTTTGTGGGCTATTTCCTAATCTGGCGGCCCATTATGCGCAGCGGCTGGTTTGGAAAGATGGAAGCAAAAGCTGCAACCCGTTTGAAAATAATAGCTGCATCCCTTTTGGGATGTATGGTCACCCTGCAGCTGGGAGCTTTTTCTGTCGTCATTGAAACCAGCCTGTCCGGTATTACAGAGCTGCCCTTTGGTGCCTTTTTGGCACTGATGCAGCCGATTCATTTGGCGATAGGCTTGATTGAGGGCTTGATTACAGCTGCTGTACTGGTATTTGTATTTGAGTCCCGCCCGGAGCTGATTCAGGAAGCCGGCAGTGAAAGTAAGGGTATCCGGGGCAAGCGCTCCATGAAAGCAACCCTGATTGTACTGGTTGTGGTTGTTGCCTTGGTTGGCGGCGGTCTGTCTTTGTTTGCCAGCTCCAATCCCGATGGCCTGGAATGGTCTCTCTTTGGAAACGCAGAGGCTGGTTACAGCGACAATATGGCGTTGGATGAAGAGGATTACGGTGTATCCAGCAGTGTGGCAGATGCTGCTGCCGCAGCGCAGGAAAAGACGGCATTCCTTCCTGACTATGCATTTGCGAACAGTGACAGTGCGGCGGGAACCACGGTATCCGGCTTGGTAGGCTCAGCCATTGTTGCGGCAGTGGCTTTGGGAGTCTGCGCCGTTGGCGGGTTTTTCCGAAAGAAGAATAGACAAGCCGGCAAAGGTGAGGTATAATCATTCCAAATAGCAAGTAGTCTCAGGGGCATCCGTTCTGGATGCCCCCTTTGATGGTTTAAGGAGTCCTATGGATAAGATTGAACAGGCAGTATTGGAACTGCGGGAGATGGATGAGCTGGCTGCCATGCGTTCGCCCATTCATTCTCTGCATCCCCTGACAAAGCTCTTTACCACAATTGTATACATTTTTTTGACGGTTTCCTTTTATAAGTATGACCTGAGCGGTCTGATTATCATGGTATTATACCCGGTGCTGCTCTTTTCTATCAGCGGTGTATCGGTGAAAACCTGCTTTTATAAGCTGAGAATCGTGCTCCCACTGGTCTGTGCTGTTGGGTTGTTTAATCCCTTGTTTGACCGGGCACCCCTCCTTTCCTTAGGAGGGCTTGCTGTATCAGGCGGTGTGGTGTCCATGATTACCTTGATGCTGAAGGGGATTTTCTGCTTGATGGCGTCCTTCCTGCTGGTGGCAACAACCACGATAGATGCCATTTGCGCTGCTCTTCGCAAGGTTCATGTTCCGGCTATGATTGTTACGCTGCTGCTGCTGACCTATCGGTATATCACTGTTTTGATGGATGAGGTAGCGGTCATGACAACCGCCTACAAGCTCCGGGCACCGGGGCAGAAGGGCGTGCATTATAAGGCTTGGGGCTCTTTTTTAGGGCAGCTGCTGCTGCGCAGCATGGACCGGGCGGAAGAACTCTATGCGTCCATGCTTTTAAGGGGCTTCCGTGGGGAATTTCATTACGCAGAGGGAAAAAGGGCAGATGCCCGTGACTACGTGACAGCCCTTCTGGTTCCGGCAGTCCTGCTTTTCTTCCGCTGTTACAATGTAGCTATGCTCTTTGGCGGCATAGCAATGGGGGTCTAGGGATGATTTGTTTTGAACATGTTTCATTTGGATATGAAAAGGGTAAGCCTGTGCTGGAGGATTTGAATTTTATCCTGCAGGATGGAGAATCGGTAGGGTTGATTGGTGCCAATGGGGCCGGAAAATCAACATTCATGAAGGTGCTGCTGGGGCTTTTGCCCCATGAAGGTACTATTTTGGTGGACGAATATGAGGTCAATACCAAGAATCTGAAGGAAATCCGCAGAAAACTGGGTTTTGTTCTTCAAAACTCAGATAATCAAATGTTTATGCCCACGGTTTATGAGGATATTGCCTTTGCTCCCCTTAACTATGGCATGACCAAACAGGAAGCGGAAGAGGCGGCCGATACTGCCTTGGAGAAGCTGGGGATTACTGCGCTGAAGCACCGGCACAACCATAAAATTTCCGGCGGGGAAAAGCGCATGGCTGCCATTGCGACAGTGCTGGCCATGAATCCGGATGTACTGCTGATGGATGAACCGACTTCTGCCCTTGACCCTTACAACCGCCGCATTATCATAAACACCATTTCGTCTTTGGAAAAAACGAAAATCATAACATCTCATGATCTGGACATGATTATGGATACCTGTCAGCGGGTTATTTTACTGTCAAAAGGAAAAATAGCGGCCGATGGGCCGGCCCGGGACATTCTGTCCAACCGGGAATTGCTGGAAGCGAACCGCATGGAGCTCCCTTTGCGCTTGCAAGGAATCTGAGCCGGTGCCGGGAATCCGGTAAGGCAGAAGCAAAGGCTTTCAAACATAAGACACGCCCCTGTGAGTGCGAGTATGCTCGCTCACAGAGGCGTGTTATGTTTTGTGTTGATAATCGTGCAGGTCTTATTTTTGAAGGGACTCTGCATAACGAACGGCGTCAACAAAGGCGGCCATTTAGTCCGGATCCTTCAGGCCGTCGGTTTCAATGCCGGAGCTGACATCTACTCCATAGGGCTGCAGACAGGCCAGAGCCGAACCGATGTTGTCCGGATTCAGACCGCCAGCTAAAAAATAGGGGCGCTGTATGCCCTGCAGCAGCTGCCAGTCAAAAGCGGTCCCGGTCCCGCCTCCGCCGGAATCCAACAGCACCAGGTCGGCAATGCTGGTGTTGGCCCGAAGGACATCCCGGGGGCTGTCAATGCGGAAGGCTTGAAGGATGGGCCTGGTTGTCAACTGACGCAACCGGCGGATGTAGGAATCATCCTCGCTTCCATGGAGCTGAGCAAGGTCCAGTATGCCGTCATTCAATAGTTCGGCAACCGTCTCCGGCTCCTCGTTGACGAATACGCCAACGGCCAGTATGGAAGGGTGGAGCAGAGCTTTTAGTTCGGCGGCCTTTTCCGGGGATACATAGCGCTTGCTTTTTTTGGCAAAAACAAAGCCAATGCAGGCGGGATGCAGGCTGTTGGCCTGAAGAATATCCTCCGGGCGGGACAGGCCACAAAGCTTAATCTTAATCATAGGGCGGCTCTTTTCAGTTCCTGCAGCATGGCGGCCTTGTCCGCTGCCCGCATGAAGGCTTCGCCAATCAAAGCGGCGTCAGCGCCAATGGCTTTAATGGCAGCCACATCAGACGGCCCCTTTACGCCGCTTTCTGCTACATACAGAGCCTCCGGCGGGATACGGTCCCGCAGGCGGGCAGCGTTGGAAAAGTCAACGGTAAAATCCTTTAGATTGCGGTTGTTTACCCCGATGATATCGGCCCCGGCAGATACCGCGGAGGCGATTTCTGCCTCTGTGTGGGCTTCGGTCAAGGCGGCCAGCCCCAGTTCATCGCACACAGACAGGTAGCGGGCGATGGTGGCAGTGTCCAAAAGAGAACAAATCAGCAAAATGGCGTTTGCTCCCATAACCTTGGCCTGATAAATCTGATACTCATCAATGGTAAAGTCCTTCCGCAGCATTGGGGTTGCGATTCTTCCTCGGATGGCCCGGAAAATATCATCACTGCCCAGAAACCACTTTGGCTCCGTCAGGCAGGAAACACAGTCGGCCCCGGCAGCCTCATAGCTGGCAGCAATATCCAAATAGGGGAAATCCTCGGCTATAATACCCTTGGAGGGAGAAGCCTTTTTCACCTCACAGATAAAGCTCATGCCCGGCTTTTTCAAGGCGTTGCGGAAGGCTGCCCCCTTGGCCTTTCCTCCGGACAGGGCCAGCTCCCGCATGGCCTCACGGCTGATTTGGTCTTCATCCGCCTTTACCCGCAGGCGGGCGTAGTCGGCCAGTTGGTCCAGAATGGTCATCGATTGCTGACCTCAATGAACTTATCCAGTACGGCCAAAGCCTTGCCGGAATCAATGAGCTCTGCGGCCAGGGCAATGCCGGCGGCCATGGAGTCTGCCTTGCCGCCGATGTAGAGGGAGGCACCGGCATTCATCAGCACAGCATCCCGCTTGGGGCCCTTTTCGCCGGAGAGAATGGCACGGGTGATACGGGCATTTTCCTCCGGGGTTCCGCCGGAAAGGTCCTCCTTGCGGCAGGTTTGCAGGCCGAAGTCCTCCGGACGGATAACGTAGGATTTGTACCATCCATCCCTAAATTCGCAGACGGTGGTAGGGGCGCTCAGGCTGATTTCATCCAGCTTGTCCTGCCCGTAGACAACCATGCCCCGCTTGATGCCCAAGCTGATAAGAACCTGAGTCAGGGGCTGAACCAGATACTCGTCATAGACGCCCAGCAGCTGCATGGAGGGACTGCCGGGATTGGTCAAGGGGCCCAGAATGTTGAAAACCGTGCGGAAGCCCAGTTCCTTGCGGATGGCACCCACATATTTCATGGAGGTGTGGTACTTCTGGGCAAAGAAGAAGCACATGCCAACCTCCTTCAGAAGCTCTACACACTTGTCCGGATCCTGCCGGATGTTGATGCCGAGAGCCTCCAGACAGTCGGCGGTACCGCAGAGGGAGGAGGCAGCGCGGTTACCGTGCTTGGCAACCTTCATGCCGCCGGCAGCGGCTACCAGAGCCGAGGTGGTGGATATGTTGAAGGAACCGGCGTTATCACCGCCGGTACCGACGATTTCAAAAACCTCCATGCCGGTTTCTACCTTAGTGGCATGGTCACGCATGGCAGCAGCACAGCCGGCAATTTCATCCGTGGTTTCGGCCTTGGCGCTCTTGGTAGACAGGGCCGACAGGAAGGCGGCGTTCTGAGTGGCAGTGGTTTCGCCGCTCATGATTTCATTCATAACGGTATAGGCTTCGTCATAGGTGAGATCTTGCTTGTTTACAATTTTAACAATGGCTTCTTTAATCATGATGCAGTCTCCTTTACAGACGGATAAAGTTTTGGAGCATGGTTTTGCCTTCCGGGGTCAGGATGGATTCCGGATGAAACTGAACCCCGAAAATCGGATAGTCGGTATGCTGAACAGCCATAATCTCACCCTCAGGGGTCAGAGCAGTGACCTTAAGGCAACCGGGCATGGTGGCAGGGTCTGCGGCCAGGGAATGATAGCGGGCGACGGCGGCCTCCTGGCCCATGCCTTCAAAAAGGGGACAGGAGCTGTCCAGACTTACGGCAGATTGTTTGCCGTGCATCAGCCGCTTGGCATAGGTGACGGTGGCGCCGAAGGCGGCGCAGATGGCTTGGTGGCCCAGGCAGACGCCCAGCAGAGGGATGTCCTTACCCAAGGCGGTGACTGCTTCAATCAGAATACCGGCGTCCTCAGGACGGCCGGGACCGGGCGAAAGAATGATGCGGCGGGGATCCAAAGCTCGGATTTCGTCAACAGTCATGTCATCGTTGCGGATGACCTTGATGTCCGGGTCCAGCTCACCAATCAGCTGATAGAGGTTGTAGGAAAAGCTGTCATAATTATCAATCAATAAAGTCATAATTCATCCTCCTGAGCCAGCTTCAGGGCATTGACTACGGCCTGAGCCTTGTTGATGCATTCCTGATACTCCTTCTCTGGGTCGGAGTCAGCCACAATACCGGCTCCGCTGCGGACAAAGACCTTGCCGTTTTTCTTGTAGGCAATGCGGATGGCTATACAGGTGTCCATGTTACCGGCGAAGTCAATGTAGCCGATGGCACCGCCGTATATACCCCTTTTATTCTTTTCCAACTCGCCAATTAGTTGGCAGGCACGGATTTTTGGGGCGCCGGACAGGGTACCGGCGGGAAGGACGGCAGCGATGGCATCCAGTGCATCCTTGCCCGGCTGAATGTCCCCGCGGACCGTAGAGCCGATGTGCATCACGTGGGAGAAGCGTTCAATGGAATGGAATTTTTCAACCTTAACACTGCCGAAGGTGCTGATTTTGCCGATATCATTGCGGCCCAGATCCACCAGCATGTTGTGTTCTGCCAGCTCTTTTTCGTCGGACAGTAGCTCTTCCTCCAGCTGTCGGTCTTCTTCCTCGGTTTTTCCGCGCGGCCGCGTTCCGGCCAGCGGGAAGGTGTGAAGCACACCGTTTTCCAGCTTTACCAGCGTTTCCGGAGAGGCACCGGCAACCTCTACATCGGTGCCGGAGAAGTAGAACATGTAGGGGGAGGGGTTGATGGTACGCAGAACCCGGTAAGTATCAAAGAGGCTGCCGTCAAAGGCGGCGCTAAGCCGGTTGGACAGAACAATCTGGAAAATATCCCCTTCATGAATGTGGTGCTTGGCCTTATTCACCATGGCACAGAACTCTTCCTTGTTGAAGAGGGGGGAAACCTCACTTGTGAGCCGGCCGGGGGCTTCCATCCTGCGGACGCCGCTGCGCAGCAGCTCAGTCATCTGACGAAGCTCAACCATGGCTCTGTTGTAGCCGGTTTCCGGGTCGCTGAGGTCAATGTTTACCATGAGAATGATCTTTTGACGGAAATTATCAAAGGCGATAACCTTATCAAAAAGCATAAGGTCAACATCCTTGAATTCCTCAATGTCTTTCGCTTCGCATTTGGTGGTAGGCTCGCTGTAGTTTAAATAGTCAAAGGAGAAGTAGCCCACCAAACCGCCGGTGAAGCTGGGCAGATAGGGGAGGCGAGGGCTCTTGTAATCCGCCAGAATCTGGCGGAGATAGAGCTCCGGATTTGTAACCGGGAAGGAGACAGCCCCCACCTTCATGAAACCATTCATGCAGGTGATTTCCATTTTCGGGTCATAGCCCAAAAAGGTGTAGCGGCCCCATTTTTCACTGCCTGCTACGGATTCCAGCAGATAGCAGTGGGTGGATACATTTTTCAGAATTCGCATGGCCTCAATCGGTGTGCAGATATCCGAAAGCATCTCACAGCTGACGGGCAGTACCTTGTATTCGCCGCTGTCGGCTATGCGTTTTACCTCTTCCAGACTTGGTAAAAACTTCATGTGATTTCCTCCTGAGAAATAAAAAATCCTTTGCCTGCTGACAAAGGAAAAAAGAAAACCCTTGACAGAAGGCCTGTGCCGAAACTGTCAAGGACGAATAAAGCTTATCCGCGGTGCCACCTTGTGTTCACGATTCTTATCGTGCTCTTAGCGGGGTACTAGCATACCCCCGGCCCGGTAACGGCTGCCCCACCGTCGCAGAATACTCCGGCCCGTCGGCCCTTTCCCTGCGCCCTTCGCGGCCCATTTGATGAATTGTCTCCTGCCCGGTTCTCAGCAACCCGAACTCTCTGTGAGGGCATGTTCACCTTTACTCCCGCGTCAACGGTTTTTCTTTAGGATATTAGAAAAATAGCACACAGGTGATGGGATGTCAAGATGTTTTGCAGGATGAATTTGTAAAACCTGCAAATAAAGCAGGAATGAAGGCCTAAAAGTGGCAGAAAAAAGTTGACAAGGCAGGGGCAAGCCGTTATAATACCAAATAATTCAATACACTAAACCGTTGAAGCGGAGATAAAGGCAGTTAGGCCTTCCCAGAGAGTCCGGGCAGCTGGGAGCCGGATAAGAAACCGATTGTCAAATGGGCCGCTGAGGGCGCAGTCAAATGTATTCTATGCAATACAGAGTATTCTGCGACGCAGGGCCTGCGTCATTGGCCGGGAATATGAAGGTATTCTGCTAAGTGCATGGGGCAACCCCATGAAGTCAAGGTGGCACCGCGGTTGACTATACATTTGTAATCACTCGTCCTTGACAGAAACACTGGTTTCTGTCGGGGGCTTTTTTATATGCTGAGCCGGGCAGATAGAGCAGGAAAGGAAGATTACCATGACAAACAAAAACGGAAGATTTGGTATCCACGGAGGGCAGTATATTCCCGAAACCCTAATGAATGCTGTCATTGAACTGGAAGAAGCCTACAATTACTACAAGAATGACCCGGATTTTAACCGGGAGCTGGAGGAACTGTTGAACGAATATGGCGGGCGGCCCTCCCGCCTCTACTATGCAGAGAAAATGACCAAGGACCTGGGCGGTGCTAAAATCTATTTAAAGCGAGAGGATTTGAATCACACCGGCGCCCACAAGATTAATAATGTTCTGGGTCAGGCTTTGCTGGCCAAGAAAATGGGCAAAACCAGACTGATTGCTGAAACCGGTGCCGGCCAGCATGGTGTTGCAACAGCCACGGCTGCTGCCCTTATGGGCATGGAATGTGTGGTATACATGGGCGAGGAAGACACCAAGCGTCAGGCCTTGAATGTTTATCGCATGCGCCTGCTGGGCTCTCAGGTTATTCCGGTTACTACCGGAACAGCTACCCTGAAGGACGCCGTATCCGAGGCCATGCGTGAATGGACCTCTCGCATGGATGATACCCATTATTGCCTGGGCTCTGTCATGGGTCCCCACCCCTTCCCCACCATTGTCCGTGATTTTCAGGCGGTGATTTCCAAGGAAATCAAGGCACAAATGCTGGAAAAGGAAGGTCGTCTGCCGGATGCCGTTATTGCCTGCGTTGGTGGTGGTTCCAATGCCATTGGCACCTTCTACAACTTTATTGAGGATGAAGAGGTGGCCCTTATTGGCTGCGAAGCTGCCGGCCGGGGCATAGATACCTTTGAGACGGCAGCTACGGTTAATACCGGCAGCATCGGCATTTTCCATGGTATGAAGTCCTATTTCTGCCAGGATAAGTATGGTCAGATTGCTCCTGTATATTCCATTTCGGCCGGCTTGGACTATCCCGGCATCGGCCCGGAGCATGCCCATCTCCATGATATCGGTCGTGCCCAGTATGTGCCGGTTACCGACGATGAGGCGGTTGAGGCTTTTGAGTATTTGGCCAGAACCGAGGGCATCATTCCCGCCATTGAGTCTGCCCACGCGGTAGCCCATGCCATGAAGCTGGCGCCTACCATGGACAAGGACAAGATTATTGTAATCACCATTTCCGGCCGCGGTGACAAGGACTGTGCCGCTATTGCCCGTTATAGAGGAGAGGATATCCATGAGTAAGATTTATCAGGCTTTTGCCAATAAAAAGGCTTTTATTCCCTTTATCACCTGCGGTGATCCGAATCTGGAAACCACAAAGGCCTGCGTTCGTGCCATGGCGGCCAACGGTGCATCCCTTATTGAATTAGGTATTCCCTTTTCTGATCCAACCGCAGAAGGCTCTGTCATTCAGGGTGCCAATATCCGTGCCTTGAGCAATGGCATCACTACGGACGATGTGTTCACCATGGTTGAAGAGCTTCGAGCCGATGTAACCATTCCCATGGTATTTATGACCTATGCCAATGTTATTTTCTCATATGGGCCGGAGGCCTTTATGGCCCGCTGCAAGGCGGTGGGTATTGACGGCGTGATTTTGCCGGATCTGCCTTATGAAGAGCGGGAGGAGTTTTTGGATGTCTGCAGTGCCAACGATGTGGACCTGATTTCCATGATTGCACCCACCTCTGAGAATCGCATCGCCATGATTGCCCGGGAGGCCAAAGGGTTCATCTATTTGGTGTCCAGCCTTGGTGTTACCGGAACCCGCAGCGAGATTACCACGGACCTTGGGGCCATTGTCAAGGTCATTCGGGAAAACACCGACACACCCATTGGCATTGGCTTCGGTATCTCTACCCCGGAGCAGGCCAAAAAGATGGCCGGTCTGGCCGATGCAGCCATTGTAGGCTCTGCCATTATCAAGCTGCTGGAAAAACACGGGAAGGATGCAGCGAAGCCAATAGGGGCCTATGTTAAGACGATGGCGGATGCTGTGAAAGAGTGAGAGAAAGCCGGACAGGGGAAGAGCTGCTTCCCGTCAAGAGGACAATGAAATAATATAAAAGATTTCACGTCACTGCGGTGCCGTGGCACCCTCAGAGTTCAAGGATGGCTCTTACGCAACCATCATTGAATTCTGAGGGTTTTGTTATGCAGCAGGATAGAATGGTTCGTGTTTTTTCATCGGGGTGCGGGTGCCGAGATTTCGCTGAAGGAGCTGGGTATTATAGTAACGAAAGTAATTATTGCTTTGCTTTTTTCGTTCTGCAGAGTACAATAAGAAAGAAACGGTCGTTTTCGACAGATACCGGAATGGCATTCAATGATAATGAGGAAGGAAATCGCAGAATGAAGGTGCTGTTGGCAGCAATCAATTCCAAATATATCCACTCCAATCCGGCGGTTTACAGCCTAAAGGCGTATGCCGAAAAACGATTAGACTCGGAATCAGGAGTGGAGCTGGCCATAGCTGAATATACAATCAATCAGCCGCTGGGCAGGATTATGTCGGACATTTATCAGCGAAAGCCGGACGTGCTCTGTCTTTCCTGCTATATTTGGAATATCCGAGAAACGGAGCGCCTTGTGCAGAATCTTGGCAAGGTGATGCCGGAACTATCAATCTGGCTGGGAGGGCCGGAGGTTAGCTTTGATGCCGCAACGGTGCTTCAACGGCTTCCCAAGGTCAAAGGAGTTCTCTGCGGGGAAGGAGAGGAGACCTTCAAAGAACTGCTGCAGACCCTTTGTGAGCCCCAAAACCTAATGGAGGGGCTTGCCGGGGTGAAGGGTATAGCTTTTCGGACGGACGAGGATACCATACGGGTGAACGGCGCCAGAGGCCATATTGCACTGGATGAGGCAGATTTCATTTATAAACGGGAATTAAACTTTGACAATCGTATTATTTATTACGAAAGCAGTCGAGGATGCCCCTTTCAATGCTCCTACTGCCTATCCTCGGTAGACAAGACCGTTCGCCTTCGCAGCATGGAAAAGGTCAGACAGGAGCTGCAATTCTTTTTGGATAAAAAGGTACCTCAGGTGAAGTTTGTAGACCGGACCTTTAACTGCGACAGGAATCACGCCCTGGGAATTTGGCGCTACATCAAAGAACATGACAATGGCATAACCAATTTCCATTTTGAGCTTACGGGGGACCTCCTGTTGGAGGAAGACCTTGCCCTTTTGAATTCCTTAAGACCGGGGCAGGTACAGGTGGAAATCGGCGTCCAGTCTACAAATGCTGAAACCCTGCGGGAAATTCATCGATATGTGGATTTCCAAAGGCTGGCTGCTGTGACGGAACGGCTGAAGGCCGGGCAGAACATACACCTCCATTTGGATTTAATCGCCGGCCTGCCCTATGAGAATATGAGCAGCTTCATACGCTCCTTTAATGAGGTTTATGCTTTGAAGCCGGAACAGCTTCAGCTTGGTTTTCTCAAGGTGCTGAAGGGCTCACCCTTGGCGAAAAAGCAAGAGGAGTACGGCCTCCTGTATACGGAGGAGGCCCCTTACGAGGTGCTGCAGACCCGTTGGATTACCTATGGAGAACTGGTGCAGCTGAAAGCAGTGGAAGAAATGCTGGAGGTTTATTATAACAGCGGCCAATTTGCCGACACACTGGAGAAGCTGGAGCCGCGGTTTGAATCTCCCTTTGAACTGTATTCAAAGCTTGCTGAGTGGTACGATGCGAATAACAGGGACCCTGCCAACAGCTCCCGTAATACGAAATATGAAGAGCTGCTGAGCTTTGGGTTAACTCATCTGGAGTCTGTCGGTGTTTCAAAATCCGCGATGGAAGAATATAGAGAGGCCCTGATTTGTGACTACTACAAGAGAGAAAATGTCAGAAGCAGACCTTCCTTTTTAGGGCCGGAAGCATCCGATAAAGAGTTTATCCGTTGTTTTTATGCCAATGAGGCGAAAAAGCCGCGGTACTTGAAGGGGGAGAGCTATGAAGGAAAAGAGTCCCGTACCCTTCGGAATATGACGCACTTGGAAAAGCTAAAAAGCGGTTGGTACCTGTTTGACTATGCTGATCGCAACCCAATGACAAACAACGCCCGCATGATTAAAATTGAGACGGAGATATGAGGAAGCATGAACAGAGAGCAGATTCCTGCACATATTGCGGAGCACACAGCGCAATTAATTGATGGAGAAAGCTACCGCAGCTCAGCGGTATGCATTCCTCTCATTGAGAAAGAGGACGGGCTTCATGTGCTTTTTGAGGTTCGCTCCGGAAAAATAGCCAGCCAGCCCGGAGACGTATGTTTTCCCGGCGGTATGTGTGAGAAAGGGGAAAGCCCTGTAGAAACGGCCGCCCGTGAAACGGTAGAGGAGCTGATGGTCTTACCTTCCATGCTCAATTTCGTGGCCCCTTCGGACTATATTCTGGCGGCATCCCGGCTCTATATTTATCCTTTTGTCTTTCTCCTGGAAGGCTATCAAGGAAGCTTCAGTGCCGATGAGGTGGCAGAAATCTTTACTGTTCCCCTGAAGGACATTTTGGCACAGAAGCCGGAGTCCTATTTGGTGGATACCCTGGTTTCCCCACGGGAAGACTTTCCTTTTGAGCGGATTGTCGGCGGACGTGATTACAAATGGCGGGTTCGCACAGAGCAGGAGTTGTTTTATCGCTTTGGGGAGCATACGATATGGGGATTGACGGCCCGGTTACTGCATGCCTTTGCTGAAAATTGGGGCGTGACCTACGAATAAACAATAAACCCTTGCCGGCTGTTGTCCAGCAAGGGTTTTCTGTATACTGAAGGGCAGAACGACATGGGGAGTGCTTCAGCCGACAAGGACTTTTTCCAGATACTCACATACCCGGAAGGCATCCGGTGCTTTCAGCAGGCAAAGCGCCTGGCATTCCGGCGAGGGCTCTTTCATATCCGGAATACAGATAACGGGAATGCCGGCTGCTGCAGAGGCACGGATGCCGGCTTCAGAGTCCTCCAGCACGAGAGCATCCCAGCCGGAAATCTGATAGTGCTCCAGGCACTTGAGAAAGATTTCAGGATTTGGCTTGGAGTGGGTTAAATCGTCCCCGCTTTGAATAAAGTCAAAATAGGAGCTCAGCTCCGCCTGCCGCAGGTAAAGCTCAACCGTTGACTTGGGCGAGGAGGAAGCCACGCAGCAAGGGATATCCTGCTGCTGCAGAAGAGCCAAAAGTGAACGGATGCCCGGCTTTTCCGGTATGGGGTGACAGGACCCATAGGCATTTAACTCGGCGCGGGTCCGGTTGGAGATTTCCAATGCCGGGTAGTCCCGGCCGAAGATGTCCTTCATGATGGCGACGCAGTCTGTTTTTGAGATGCCAAGGGTGCGGATATACTGTGCTTCCGTTAAGTGGTAGCCGTACTTCCGCATGGTTTTTTGAAGAAAGGACATAAAAAGCCTCTCCGAATCAAAAATCAAACCGTCCATGTCAAAGATAACGAGAGAGGGGAGCTTCATGGAATGATGGTTTCCTTTCACATAGTATGCCATCATCATACCACAGAAAGCCGGCAAAGAAAATGAAGGTGCTTAAGGCGGTATGGTTTCATACAATATTTCTATAGATAGATTGCCGGGAAAGCTGTCATTTAGAAAGAAAACCAGCTATAATAAGGCACTGTAAATAACAACAGATAAGATTTGTGATAAGGAGATATGAGTTATGGGTGTATTAAAATTTCCCCACCTGTTTGAGCCCTTGATTATTGGAAAGACAGTATTCAAAAACCGTATTTTTGCCTCTCCTCAGGGTTCATCCTACCTCACCGATGCCGAATGGCCCACATCGGATGTTACTGTATATTATGAAAGAAAAGCCATCGGCGGTGCTGCTGCCAGCTGCATGGGCGTGCGTTCCGTTGACCCGGTTCATGGTATGAATTTTGGTGATAACCTGATTCCTCTTACCAATCCCCACCGCGGTTTATCTTATTTTAATTATTATACCAATGCTCTTGCCCGGCATGGCTGTATTCCCTCCATTGAGCTGACTCACAGCGGTGCCTACTCTCTGCAGTCCCATTTTGAAGGAAATGAGATATACGGCCCCAATACGGAAACGGTAGATGGTGTTCCGGTTGTGGGTATGACGGAAGCACATATTACTAAGCTGATTG
>JAKSQI010000023.1 GCA_024404215.1 Oscillospiraceae bacterium | reverse complement strand
TATGAAGCGGAGACCTCTCCGCTGTCACGACCATAGATGGTCAGCCCCGCCTCTGTCAGCAGGGCCACATAGCTTTTGTTCCCGGACAGAGACAGCAGATTCTCATCAAAATGACAAAGCTCTGTCATCTCCCCATCCTGAAGGACCAGCACCCGGCAGCTGCCTCCGGAGCGGTGAGCCTTTAAAGCCAGCACCGGACCGCCGTCAAAGCTGTAGCCGGCCAAGGTATCCTCGGTGTAATCCTGCACCAGCACCGCCCGGTTCTCTGGCTTTATGATGTACAGACCATCGGCAGAGAGGCCATAAAGACTTCCATCCGAACCGAAGCCCATGTCCAGCAAAAGCTCGCCCTCCAGCTGAACCTCACCTTTGATCTCATCGCTGTTGACCTGAAGGAAAAGCACACGGCTGCCGCTGTCAGTCAAGGTCAGCACCGCAATGGTTTTGCCGTCATCGCTGACCCGGGCCGCCAAAAGATAGGCCGTTCCTGACAGCCACTTGTAAACAACCGTACCGGCCCGGTCAAAAACCGTAACGGCACCCTTGTAGCCGCTTTCCTCAGCACAGACGGCACACCAACCGGCAGCATTCACTCCGGCCGAAATCACGCCGCCATCGGCCTTAAGGCTGCTAACCAGCCCCTCCTCGGTAAACAGCAGCAGCTGTTCACTGCCGATATCATAGGCCAGACCGTATTCTCCGCAGGAGGTCAGCACCGGAGTCTTAGCCACATACAGCTCGCCAACGGTCTGCAAACCGCTGCGGTCATAAACCTGAAGTCCGGAGGTAGAAGCCGCCGCCATACCATTGCCCACCCCACAGGTTACCGTTCCGGTACCGGAGGTATAATTGTAGGTTATAGCCCTGGCAGACTTGTTTTTTACGGCGTCGGATTGCCGCAGCCACAGGGCTGCCCCTACCAACACCGCCACCAGCAGAACCGTCAGCAGGATAGCTGCCACATTCCTTCCCTGGGCCCGTTTTTGTTTCATACTTCTGCTCATAGTAATCTCCCGCGTTGCTTATTCGCTCTCCCAGGGGAGCTCCGCCTGCATCATATCTCCCACCGGTCCGCTGTACCACAGGCGGTTCATGTATAGGCCACCGGGGGGCATGGTGGGCCCGGTCATGCGGCGATCCCGCTTTTCCAGCAGCATGGGAATATCTTCCGGCTTCAGCTTGCCTTCCGAAGCGTAGACCAGGGTGCCGGCCATGGCCCGCACCATGTTGTAAAGAAAACCATCCGCACAGACCCGCAGCGTCAGAATATCGCCGGTGCGTTCCACATCATACCAGTAAACGGTGCGCACCGTAGTTTTGGTTTCCGTGCCCACGCTGCGCACAGCGGCAAAGTCATGGGTTCCCACGAAATAGGAGGCCGCCTTCTGCATCACATCGGCCTTCAGTGGGGCCGGATAAAAGCAGGCCCGATCTGCATAAAAGGGATCCCGCAGGCGGGAGTTGAACAGCTTATAAATGTATTCCTTCTTCTCACAGGAGAGGATAGCATTGAAATCCGGTTCCGCCTCGCAGGCACTCATGACAGAGATATCCGGGGGAAGCAGAGGATTCAGCGCCAAAGGAAAGCGGTCCACCGGAATGGAGCAGGTCGTTTTAAAATTGGCACAGTATCGGCGGGCATGTACACCGGCATCGGTGCGCCCGCAGCCGGTAACCTTAACCGAATGCCCACAGAGCTTGGTGAGGGCATGCTCCATGGTACCGCAGACGGTATCCAGATTTTTCTGCACCTGCCAGCCATGGTAGCGGGTACCGATGTACCGCAGGCGCAGGGCAATGTTTCGTTCCATAACAGGGCTCCTTACAGGCCAAATACGGCAAGTGCTATGGTCGCCGCCAGCACCAGCAGGCAGAAGAGCAGACCCAGCTTATCCCGACGCTGCATTACCAGCACATTCATGCGGGTCCGCCCCTGACCACCATGATAGCAACGGCTTTCCATGGCAACAGCCAGCTCATCCGCCCGACGAAAGGCACTGATAAACAGGGGCACCAAAACCGGAATCAGGGCTTTACCCCGCTGCATCAGACTGCCGGTCTCAAAATCCGCACCTCTGGCTTTCTGGGCACTCATAATTTTGTCGGTTTCCTCCACCAGTGTGGGAATAAAGCGAAGGGCTATGCTCATCATCATGGCAAACTCATGAACCGGGAATTTGATTTTCTTTAAAGGGTTCAGCAAGCGTTCCATGCCATCCGTCAAAGCCATGGGCGGGGTAGTATAGGTCATAAGGAAGGACCCCATGATCAGCATGACCAAACGGGCCAGCATGAATCCGGCCGTTCGAACACCCTCTATGGTCAGGCGCAGCTTCCAGACTTGAAAAACCACATGCTCCCCTTCCGTAAAAAAGAGGTTTAGAAAAGCCGTGAAGATAATGACAAGAAGCAGGGGCTTCATTCCTTTTAGCAGCATTTTCAGCCTCAGGGTGCTGAGACGTATTACCAGAGCCAGCACCAGCAGCATGAGTCCATAGGATGCATAGCTTTTCGCCGTAAAAAGGGCCACGATATAAATGACCAGGCCAAGTATCTTCGTACGGGGATCCATGCGGTGAATCACCGAATCCCCGGGAAAATACTGCCCCATGGTAATATCCTTAAGCAAGGCCTGCACCACCCTTCCGCTGCAGAAGCGCCCGCTTCAGCTGCTCATTGGTGTAAAGGCCTTCCGGCAGCTCCATGCCCATGTCCCGCAGGCGCAGGGCAATCTGGGCTGCCTTGGGAATGGCCAGGCCCATGTCCTGAAGCTCCCGACTGTGGCAGAAAACCTCGGCAGGGGTTCCCCTCAGCTCCAGACGGCTGTCATGGAAAACAAAAATGCGGTCAGCATTTTCAGCAGCGTCCTCCATGCTGTGTGACACCATGATAATGCAGGCATTCATGGTGCGGCGATAGCGTTCAATATTGGCCATCACCTCCGCCCGGCTATCCGGATCCAGTCCTGCCGTGGGTTCATCCAGAATCAGCACCTTGGGCTGCATGGCCATGACGCCGGCAATGGCTACCCGGCGCTTCTGTCCGCCGGACAGGTCAAAGGGAGATTTTTCCAGTAAAGCCTCATCCAGGTCAGCCCACTGGGCAGCCAACTGCACCCGACGTTCAATTTCCTCCGGACTGAGCTTCATGTTACGAGGGCCAAAGGCAATATCCTTACGAACCGTTTCCTCAAAGAGCTGGTACTCAGGGTACTGAAAAACCAAGCCCACTTGGAAACGAATGCTGTGGGTAAAGGCCTTACTGCCATGAATATCCTGCCCCTCAAAAAGCACGGTGCCCTCTGTCGGCTTCAACAGCCCGTTCAGGTGCTGAATGAAGGTAGATTTACCGGAGCCGGTGTGTCCGATGACACAAAGGTATTCTCCGGGATATGCTTCAAAATCCACCCCCTGGATAGCCGTGTGCTCAAAGGGGGTTCCCCGGCTGTATATGTGGGTGAGATTTTTCGTCGTAATGATTGGCTCCAATGGTATGCCCATCCTTTTTTCAGAATCTGCCCCAGCGGCAGAAATCAGGCAAATGCCCGGAAAAGCTCCTCCGCGCATTCCTCCACCGTCAGGGCCCCCAAATTCAGGTTGCAGCCCTCCCGGTTCAGTTCATATAAAAGATCCGTGGTTTCCGGAACATCCAGGCCCAAGGCCCGCATGCCCTCCACATCCCGGAAAATCTCCTGTGGAGTGCCATCCCGGACGATGACCCCTTCGCTGATAACCACCAGGCGATCCGCCCGGCCCGTTTCATCCATGTGAGGGGTAATCAGAACGACGGTGGTGCCTTCCTGCCGCATCTGTTCAATAATGGCCATGACAGCGGCCCGACCCTTCGGGTCCAGCATGGCGGTAGGCTCGTCAAACACGACGCATTGCGGGGCCATGGCCAGGACACCGGCAATGGCAATGCGCTGCTTCTGCCCGCCGGACAGCAAATGGGGAGCATGCGTGCGGTATTCATACATACCAACTACCCTTAGGGCTTCATCCACACGAATTCGGATTTCTTCAGAGGGGTAGCCCAAATTCTCGGGAGCAAAGGCCACATCCTCTTCCACAATGTTGGACACCATCTGGTTATCGGGATTCTGGAAAACCATGCCAACCCGGCGGCGGATTTCAATCAGCAGCCGGTCATCGGCGGTATCCCGGCCATCCACATACACCTTGCCTCCGGTAGGCAGCAGAATGCCGTTGAATTGCTTGGCCAGGGTGGACTTACCGGAGCCGTTATGCCCCAGAACTGCCACAAAGGTCCCCGGCTTTATTGCCAGATTCAGCCCCTTCAATACCGGAATCTGCTCTTCCGCTTCTTCCGGCTGATAGCTGTAGGTCAGATCCTGTGTTTCAATGATATTGGTCATGCTTATTTCTCCCAGCGGCAGGTGGCTCCGCAGGGCAAAGCCAGGCCGTTTTCACTGACCGGCAGCCCCAGCTCATCACTGACAGAACGACCGCCAAAGCGACGGGAAAAAACGCTTTCAGCAATGTAGGTCAGGGTGCTGGGAGACAGGCCGGTGGTATAGGAATTGATAATTACAAAAAGGGGATGGTCACTGAGAACCCCGGCACAGAGGTCCACAAAGGGGAAAAGATTGTTTTCCAGCTTCCATACCTCGCCACCGGGACCGCGGCCATAGCTGGGCGGATCCATGATGATGGCATCATAGGTGTTGCCCCGACGAATTTCACGCTCCACAAACTTTGCACAGTCGTCCACAATCCAGCGAATGGGGCGGTCCTCCACCCCGCTGGCCTTGGCATTTTCCTTAGCCCAGGCAACCATGCCCTTGGCAGCATCCACATGGCAGACGGAAGCCCCCGCTGCCGCACAGGCAACAGTAGCACCGCCGGTGTAAGCAAACAGATTCAGCACACGGATTGGACGATCGGCCCGGCGAATTTTATCCATGGCCCAGTCCCAGTTGGCGGCCTGTTCAGGGAAGAGACCGGTATGCTTGAAATTCATGGGCTTAATGTTAAAGGTCAGTTCACCATAGTGTACCTGCCAGTTGGCCGGCAGGCGGTTCTTGTCCCACTGACCGCCCCCTTCCCGTGAACGGGCATAGCGGGCATCCGGACTGCGCCAGCCCGGATTGGTTCGGGGAGTTGACCAAATAGCCTGGGGATCCGGCCGCACCAGGGTATACTTTCCCCAGCGTTCCAGCTTTTCACCGTTGGAACAATCCAGCAATTCATAATCCTGCCACTTGTCAGCACGCCACATACGCACATTACTCCCATATTACAGATAATTGAGTATTATACCACGGGGGTCATGGTTCGTCAAACATTCCCTGTGCCCCCTGCTTGACAGGCCATGGTATAATTAGACATTGAAAGTCTGTCAGCTGAAAGGAGGCGGCATGCCCATGGCAAAAACCTATGCCCACAAGCTGCAGTGTGCCGTCAACCGGAAGGCCACCCATGATTATTTCATTTTAGAACGATATGAGGCCGGTATTGAGCTCTTCGGTACCGAGGTCAAATCCATCCGCATGGGCACGGTTAACCTGAAGGACAGCTTCTGCACCATTAAGGACGGCGAGCTGTTTGCCCACGGCATTCATATCAGCCCTTATGAAAAGGGCAACATCTTTAACCGCGAACCTCTGCGCCCCAAGCGGCTTCTGATGCACAAGCGGGAAATCATGCGGCTTTTTGGCCGTATCAAACAGGAGGGGCTGGCCTTGATTCCCCTATCCCTCTACTTTAATGACTCCCGCCGTGTCAAGGTTGAGCTGGGTCTGGCCAAGGGCAAAAAGCTCTACGACAAGCGCGACGACGCAGCCCGCCGGGATGCCGGTCGGGAAATGGACAAAGCAATGAAAGAAAGGAATGCAAGACAATGACCAATCCTGTAGTTACCATCACCATGGAAAAGGGCGGAGTTATCAAAATGGAGCTCTATCCCGAAATCGCTCCCAACACCGTTAACAACTTCATCTCCCTGATTAACAAGGGCTTTTACAACGGCACCATCTTCCACCGTGTCATCCCCGGCTTCATGATTCAGGGCGGTGACCCCAACGGCAACGGCATGGGCGGCCCCGGCTACTGCATCCCCGGTGAATTCACCAACAACGGTTTTGAGAACAACCTGAGTCACACCCGCGGCGTCCTGTCCATGGCCCGTACTCCCGAGCCCAATTCCGCCGGCAGCCAGTTCTTCATCATGCACGATGACGGTGACTTCCTGGACGGCGATTACTGCGCCTTCGGCAAGGTTATCGAGGGTATGGAGGTTGTGGATTCCATCGCCAACCAGAAGCGCTATCCCAATGACAAACCCATGATGGAACAGAAAATGAAGAAGGTTAAGGTTGAAACCTTCGGAGAGACCTATCCCGAGCCCAAGAAGGCATGAGTGTCGCTCTGGTAACCGGTGCCTCCTCTGGTTTAGGCCGCGAATTGGCCAAACAGCTGTGTACCCATTTCCCTCAAGTAGATGAGATTTGGCTGCTGGCCCGCCGGGCGGAACGTTTGGAAGAGGTTAAGGCCGGGCTCCCTGCCTCCCTGCAGATTTTCTGCCTGCCCCTGGACCTGTCCGGCTCCGAGGGCTGGAAGTCCCTGGCGGATGCTCTGGCTTACCGCAAACCGGAGGTATCTCTTTTAATTAACTGTGCCGGTGTCGGCCGCATGGATAACCTTGCCGAATCCGACATCGCTACCCAGGTGAACATGGTAAACCTCAACGTAGCCGGTCTTACCGCCGTCACTACCGAGGTTTTGCCTTATATGCAAAAAGGCGGACGAATTTTGAACCTGTCCTCCATAGCCAGCTTCTGCCCCAATCCGCGGATGACGGTGTACAGCGCCACCAAGGCCTATGTATCCTTCTTCAGCCGGGGTTTGGGCGATGAGCTGAGGGACTCCGGCATCAAGGTTACGGCCGTATGCCCCGGACCCATGGACACCGAGTTTCTCCCCATTGCCGCCATTGACTCCCCCACCTTTGACCGCCTGCCTCACCTGGCGCCGGAACAGGTGGCTGCCGGAGCTTTGAAGGCTTCCGCCAAGGGAAAGGCTGTGTACACACCCGGAGGCTTCTTTAAGTTTTTCCGCGTTGTTGCCAAGCTGGTTCCCCAGCGCTTTATGATTTATCTTACCAGAACCTAAGCAAACAGTCCCGCGGGGTCACTGCCCCGCGGGGAACCCAACCCACTCTACCCATATGGGGCTGTACCGGTTTCGACGGGGGTGCAGAGGTTGGAACAGCGGGCGGAGGTGTCCGACCTCCTTAAACAGGGCAACCTTTATAAATTAAAGAACAACGATTCTTACGAACTGGTCGCCGCTTAAGGCTTGACCCGTCCCGCCCCGGAGTACCACGGCCGGGGATTGGGGCGTCACTCAGTGGTGAACGTGCGTGCGGTAAGCTTTGCCCGCACCATGTATCATGAAGCTACCCAGCCGGAACGCGTGACTGCTTGCGTCCGGGGAAGGAAAAGGGCTTTGCCGAAATAACAGTCTGCGCCCGGAGAAATTCTTGCTGAAGTGCTTTCGGACGGGGGTTCGACTCCCCCCAGCTCCACCATCAAAGAACCCTCTTTTGTCTGCCAAGGCAAAAGAGGGTTTCTTCATTTGCGACAGACAAGAATCCGCAGAATGATACTCTCAAGCCAGCAAATAATGAGAGATTTTTGGGTTTCGTTTGTCCGAGCAATAAAATCTGTGCTATTGTCTTTTTTCCCGATATGCTCTATATTGTAATATTGTAATCATATTTTTCTTCACACGAGGACATTACTATGGATTCTGAACGCATCGTATTAAGCATCCCCGTCACGCTGACAGCTGAAGAATTTGGCAAATACTGCCGGATTCAGCCAGATTCCTCTGCCTTTGACATGCTGGAGGAAGCTATGCCCTTAATTCAGCAATGGGCTGCTCCAAAAGCTATCATAAAATGGGCTTCTGTTGACCGCATAAACGGCTCCCTTTGCACAATTGAAGGGCATACCTTTGACAGCACAATTGTGGCGGAAAAGCTTAGGGGACAGCAGCGGGTGTTCCTGTCAGTCATCACAGCCGGTGAGGGCCTTGAAAAATGCGACGAGCTGGAGGATGACGCCTTTTTAGATTTATACAATGGCGCGCTTCTGTTCTATGCCAGCGAATATGTCCTGCGTTTCATGAAGGAACAGTTCGGCTTTGATGGCAGTTCCATGCTGAATCCCGGTTCTCTGCCTGACTGGCCGATCGAAAACAACCACAGCTTTTTTGACATCGTGGGAGATGTAGCAGAAATTGGTGTCACTCTTAACAGCGCAGGCTATATAAAGCCCTGGAATTCCGGCTCTCATCTCCATTTTGCCGGAGACGGGTTTAAAAGCTGCAGTCTATGCAAAAAGTACGATTGTATTGGCCGCCAGGCCCCCTTTGACGCCAAAGAATACAAACGAATCTTTCATTCGGAGCCGTAACGGTACTCTTCCGGGCTATTTTACAGTTAGCGGGCATTCCCCATACGGGAATGCCCGCTTTTGCACCATAGTTCACTTTTCGGTGAATTATGATTATATTTACCGAATTATAATATCCTTTTATAATATAAACACCTCATTCGCTCCCACAATCGCTGTGAAAGGACATAGAATATGAATTTTAGTGAATCGTTAAATCAGGTTTTATCCGAAAAACATGTTTCCATGACAGAACTGTCACACCGGACCGGTATTACCTATAACATGATAAAAAAATACTGCAACGGCATTTCCGAGCCCACCATCACCTATGCAAAGGCTATCTGTCAAGCCCTTGACATTTCTATTGACCAGTTGGCAGACTACACGCCCGCCAAGCATGCACCCATGTTCCAGCAGGTGTTTGAGGAAGACTTTACCTACATCACCGGTTTTATGCGCAATGTCAGGCGCTACGGCGACAAAACAGCCGTCATTGACCCATTGAGCGAACGCAGCCTGACCTACCGCACATTGAACGCCGAGGTAAATCTTCTTTCCAATGCTTTGCTTAACAATGGAACGCAAAAGGGCGATGTCGTTCTCTACCAGCTGCCCAACAGCGTTGAATTTCTTCACTGCTATTTAGCTCCGCAAAAAATCGGTGTTGTTACCAGCCCGGCAAACTATAACTTTTCCCCCGCAGAAACCGCCGTCTGTTTAAACACAAGCAAGCCTAAGGTTTTCCTCTACAGCGATGCCTTTACTGATGTTTCCCAAAAAGCCCTTACCCTGGCCAGCCACAAGCCTGCCCTTGTGATTATGGTGGGCGACGGCCCCCTCCCGGAAGGGCATATTCGATATTCTGATTTTGTAAAGGGATATCCCACAACCGAGCCTGTCAGTGATTATGTGCCCCATATTTATGACGAGGTCATGCGCCTATACACCTCCGGTACCACCGGCAAGCCCAAGGGTGTTCCTCTCTTTCACGCCAATGAGGTTCTGTCCGCCCACGATGTTATCATGCACTTCCCTATGAACGCTACCGACATCACCATGAACACCACCCCCTGGTTTCACCGGGGCGGTATTCACTCCGGCGGTCCCTGCCCCACATTATATGTCGGCGGCTGCCTTGTCATCATGAAAAGCTTTCAGAGTCTGCTTGCTCTCAAATACGTTGAAAAATACAGAGTGACCTTCCTGGTAGGAGTTCCCGCTATTATGAAAATGCTGGTGCGCCATCAGGAAAAGTTTAAGGCCGACTTATCCAGCCTTCGCGGTATTGTCACCATGGGCTCTCCCTTTGAGCGGGCGGACTGCATGAAGGTACAGCAGGTGTTGACCCCCAACCTGTTTAACGGTTACGGCACCACAGAAACCTTCTGGAACACCTTCCTGCGTCCCTACGACCTGCCGGAAATGTCCGGCACAGCCGGCCGTTCCTGCACAGACGACGATGTCCGCGTTGTCAAATACATAGAAGGACGGAAAGCCGAGCCGGATGAACTCGCCGCCAACGACGAATCGGAAACCGGTGAAGTCATCATCCGTTCCCCCAAATCCTCTTATTGTTATTTTGAAAACCCGGATGAAGAATCCAACAAATTCTACAAGGGCTGGATGTACACCGGAGACCTGGCCACCTGGGACAAAAATCAATTTATCACCATTTCCGGCCGCAAGGATGACATGATTATTTCCGGCGGCGAGAACATCTATCCTCCCATCGTGGAAGAAGCCCTAAATCTTCACCCCAAGGTTGTCCAGTCGGCGGTAACCGGCATTCCCGACTCTATCCGAGGCGAAGCCGTCGTTGCCTATATTGTCCCGGAGGATGACTCTCTCACCGTTTCCGACCTAGTGGATTTCTGTAACGGCAGCGATATCCTGTCCGGCTACAAGCGCCCCCGCTACTATCGCTTCGTCAAAGAACTGCCCATGACGGCCACCGGCAAGCTGCAGCACTATCTGGTCAAGGAAATGGCCCTTACCGACCAGGAGCAAGGCATGCTGAAGCTGGCCATGAAGGGAAGCGGAAAATGACTCCCTACCGCAGACAGGTTTTTTACTACGAAACCGACCGCATGGGCTTTGTTCACAATTCCAATTACCTGAGGATTTTTGAAGAGGCGCGTCTTGACCACATGCAGCAATCCGGCCTTTCCTATCCCAAAATGGAAGAGGACGGCATTATCATCCCCCAAACCGATGCCTTTATCAAATATGAGACCCCAGCCAGATACGGCGACAGCCTGTCCTGCCTGGTCCGGCTGGAGGAATGCAACGGGGTTCGTCTCAAATATGCCTACACACTGCTAAGGGAAGCCGACGGGAAGCTGCTGGCCCAGGGCTGGACCCGGCACTGTTTTTTGGACAGCAGCACCCTTACCCCCATGTCCATCAAAAAGAGAGAGCCTTCCACTTACGAACAGCTTCTTGCCGCTCTGACCACCGAAACATGAGCTGCTACCATACAAAGCGCCTCTATCCCCTGTCCGGGGAAGAGGCGTTTGCTCTTTCTCAGAAGATATCTTGCGTTCATCTCACAATTATGCAAGTACCCTCCCAGGATGGCCGTTCACCCGCCGATGAAAAACAGCACATTGAACCTTATGCGCCGACATGGTATGATGAAGGTAATTCTTATTTAATCGGAGGCACATCTCATGGCTCTGTTTTTCTTGATTCAGGACACCTTGGTTTCAGCCACCCAAAAGGAGTGCTGTCAACACAAGTACCCCTATGTCGCCCTCGTCACAGCGGAGGAATTCAATACCATCCCCGGCGTTTTTGATATGGGCATTGATATGAATCCCGATTTTGAGCATCAGGATGTCACCAAAATAGAGGTCAACTATGATTCCCTGACCGGAGCCTTCCGTCTGTTTAACCGCAATGACATTTTCGGTCCTCCTGGTCGGGTTGCTTTTGCATTGGATGAGAAGGGCATCGCTTTTATCAACGACGACGGCACCGCTGAAGCCATCATTGCACAGATTGCTGCCAGCCGAAAATGGCGGGCACCCTCCCTGGAGCGCTTTCTCTACGATTTTCTGGAGCAGATTGTCAGCGAAGATTTAAAGCTCTTTGAGGAGTACGACAAGCGCATGGATGAGCTGGAGGACCGTATTTTAACCGGGGATACCGACAAAATCCTGCGAGAGGTTACCGACCTTCGGGGAGAGATTTTGGAAATCCACACCCACTATGAGCAGCTGCTGGATTTAAGTCAAGAGCTGCAGGAAAACGAAAACGGCTTTTTCCGGCCGGAAAACCTCCGCTATTTTGACATGTACACCAACCGCATCATGCGCCTGAGGGATCTAGTCAAATCCCTGCGGGAGCGGGTAATTCAAGTCAGAGAGCTCTATGACACCCAGTTGGAAATCAAGCAGAACAAGATTTCCACCCTGCTAACCATTGTGGCTACTATTTTTATGCCTCTGACCCTGATTGCCGGCTGGTACGGCATGAATTTCCGCTACATGCCGGAACTGAACAGCCTCTACGGCTATCCGGTAATTATTGGAATCAGCGTCGCCATTGTATTCGGCAGTATACTCTTCTTTAAAAAGAAGAAATGGTTTTGACTGGCTTCCACTTTGTGGTATACTTTATGTAACAAAATATCAGGAGGTATTTTCTATGGAATTCATAGAAACCGTTAAAAGCCGTTATTCCTGCCGCAAGTATCTTCCGGACGCTGTTTCTCAGGAGAAGCTGGAGCAGGTGCTGGAAGCAGGCCGCTTGGCCCCCACTGCCAAAAACCTGCAGGAACAGCATATTTATGTCATTCGCAGCGAAGAAGGCTTGGCTAAAATTGATGCCGCCACTCCCTGCCGCTTCGGTGCCCCTGTGGTGCTGGCTGTTGCCTACGACAAAACCAACGTATTCACCTACCCCGGCGGCCGCCTGAGCTCCGGCGCCGAGGATGCCACTATCGTAGCTACCCACCTGGCCCTGGCTGCCAAGGACACCGGTCTGGACAGCTGCTGGCTGAACTTCTTTGACCCGGATCTGCTGGCCGCTTCTCTGGGGCTGCCTGAGCAGGAGGAAATTGTCATGCTGCTGGATTTAGGCTACGCCTCTCCCGAGGCTGTCCCCTCACCCAATCACGCTTCCCGCAAGCCTTTGAGCGAGACCGTCTCCTACCTGTAAGCCGGCACAATTGTCCCCGTCCAGCCAAGGAAACGGAACCGAAAAAGCAGACAGCAAGCAAGACACCCCTCCATGCAGAAAATAAAAGCTCTGCATAGAGGGGTGTGTTCATCCCTTCCAAATCACTATCGGCATGGGCGGGTCGTTGGGGCGGTTAACCCAACTGCCGCACAAAACGCTGAAGCGGGCAGCGTCCAGCTGCGTAACATGCTCCAGCACAGCATCGCGCTCCTCATACCCGTTAGCGCCCCCGTAATAGAGAGCAATCACCATAGTTCCACCCGGCTTCAGCAGCTCCAAGCCTGCATCTATGGCAGCCAGAGAAGATTCTGCCCGTGTAAAGACAGAAGGATCTCCGCCGGGCAGGCGTCCAAAATTAAATACAATACAATCTGCCGTTTCAGCTTCGGCGTAAGCTGCCATGTTGGCATGGCTGTCCTGAATGATTTCAGCAAACAGGTTTTCCTTCTCCAGAAGGGCCCTGGTCTGCGCAATAGCGTCCGACTGAATATCAAAGGCCAATACTCGTCCGCCAGGCCCCGTCAGGCGGCAGAGAAGTGCGGTGTCACGGCCTTTCCCGGCCGTTGCATCCAAGCAGAAATCCCCCGGTTTAACGGTTCGTTTCAGAAACTCATGTACGATTGCCAAGGTATTTAGCTGCATGCTGCCATACCCCTCCCCTGTTTTTCTGTTTTCTCCATCCTACCACAGGGAAGAAAGAAAAGCCACTGCCCTTCTTGTTCTTTACATTTCTCTCCCGCTCGGATAAAATAAAGCCAAGTATTCCAACCGATGTGCCGGAAGGAGTCCGTTATGACGCTTACCATCAAAGCCTTTGAAAACCTAACCGTACAGGAGCTGCATCAAATCTACCGCCTGCGCTGCGCCGTTTTCATCGTTGAGCAAGCCTGTGTTTACCAGGACATTGATGAGTTTGATCCACTCGCCCGCCACGTTCTGCTCACCGAAGGCAATGAACTGATTGCCTACTGTCGGATTCTCCCGCCTGAAACCGCTTTTGAGGAAGCCGCTATCGGCCGAGTTCTTGCGGTCCGCCGGCGACAGGGCCACGGCAGCCAGGTAGTAGCTGCTGCCATGAAGGACGCCTGTCAAAGCTTCGGCACCCGCACCATTGTTTTAGAGGCACAGGTTTACGCCCGTACGCTTTACGAAAAGCTGGGCTTTTGCCAAATATCCGATGAATTCTTGGAGGACGGCATTCCCCATATCAAAATGAAATGGAATGCACCTCAACTCTAGCCCATTCTCAACAAAGGAGCCCCCCTATGTCCAATCCCCTGCACGAATTTCTGGAAGAACTGGAAGATTTGGTGGAAGAGCCGGAGCTAATGGCCGAGTCCACCCACAAAACAGCGGAGCACATCTTTCTTTGGCTGCGCAACAGCCTTGTTGCCGCTGCCGCGCTTCTTTTTATTCTGTCTTTTTTTCTGCACCATATTCACAGTCTGCTTCGTGGTATCGGCTACCTATGCGGCATGCTTGCTTATTTAGCTGAATTCGGTATGCTTACCGACGGCTTCACCCATAAGGTTCCTCACAAAGAGCTCTTTATGGTGTATTGCTTTGGCCCTCTTTACTTGCTCCTGGGCCTTGCCTATCTGCTGGAGTAACTCATTTATATTGATTACATGCAGCATGCCCCGCCGGCACAGCCGACGGG
>JAKSQI010000022.1 GCA_024404215.1 Oscillospiraceae bacterium | reverse complement strand
ATGAATTCAACCCGTGCTTTGGCTTAGCCAAAACACGGGTTCTTTGACAGTCTGACCCGGCTCTGTTGAGCCGGGTTTCAGTGGTTCTATCTATTCTTCGGTGCAATCAATCAGACCGTAGCCGCCGTTTTTGCGAGTGTATACAACAGCAAAGCCGTCATCATTCTCTGTATTTTTAAACACATAAAAATCGTGGCCCAGCAGATTCATCTGAAGGATGGCCTCTTCTGCTGTCATAGGCTTCAAGGGGAAACGCTTGCTACGCAGGATAGGGAATTCTTTTTCCTCTTCCACGGCGTCCTGAACCTGAGCCACAGCAGCGGCTTCCTTTTCAAAGGCACCCTCCCGCAGGCGTTTTTCCAAGCGAGTCTTATTCTTGCGAATCTGGCGGTCAATAGCAGCAGCAGCAGAGTCCACAGAGGCAAACATATCGCTGGTCGTTTCAGTCACCCGGTAGAACATACCATTGTTTTTGATGGTAACCTCGGCAGTATAACGGCCACGCTCAGAAAAAAGCGTAACATAGGCATCGGATTCATTGCGGAAGAACTTTTCCAGCTTGGAAATCTTCTTCTCCGCGTAGGCCCGGAGCTCAGGGGAAGCGTCATACTTCTTTTCAGTGAATGTAAACTTCATATGTGTCACTCCTTGCGTTTTGGTTTGCAGACGATACGATCTGCACTTTTATTATAGCACCGCGCACAAGAAAGAAAAGCCGTTTTACCGATTGTTGTCCACTTTACACAAATACTTTCGTCACAATTCACAAGATGCATGCCGGGTAGCATGACACCCCATGTTTACCACACAAGGAAGACCGGCAATGTGGGTGGGGTATACTTCAATGTTCACCGCCAGCGCTGTAGTTTCGCCGCCGAAGCCCTGGGCACCGATGCCGGAAGCATTGACCGCCTGAAGGCACTTGGCTTCCATGTCTGCATAAAAGTCATCCGAATTGCGGGTATCTATGGGGCGGCAAAGGGCCTGCTTGGCAAGCAGAGCGGCCTTTTCCACCGTTCCGCCCAAGCCAACGCCTATAATTACCGGCGGACAGGGCCGGGCACCGGCCACTGTAACACTTTCAGCAACGAAGTCCACAATTTGCTGCTGGGTGCAGCTGGGCAGGAACATTTTCATACGACTCATGTTCTCACTGCCAAAGCCCTTGGGGGCCACCATCAGCTTCAGCTTATCCCCCGGAACCAGGCGGGTATGAATAACTGCCGGTGTATTATCGTTGGTATTCACCCGTCGCAGGGGGTCTTCGACTACGGATTTACGAAGATAGCCATTGACATAGCCCTTGCCAACACCTTCGTTGATGGCATCCTCAAAGCATCCATCGGTGATGTGTACCTCCTGACCGATTTCTGCAAACACAACTGCCATGCCGGTGTCCTGACAGATAGGGATATTCTTTTCTGCTGCATAACGGTAATTTTCAACAATATCATTCAAGGCTGCCCGTCCGGCTTCGTTCCATTCTGATTCAGAAGCGCATTCCAGCTGCATGGCAACATCGGCAGGCAGCCAAACGGCGGCACGGATACAGAGTTCTTCTATGGCTTTTGCAATTTCGCGGCAGGATATTTCTCTCATGTTCATTCCTCCTGTTCTTTCTGTTAATCTAGCATTTTCTTATCTTCCGCACAACGGCTTTTCCGGTCTTTGCCCACACTGCAGTAAAAACCCTGCCTGGCAGCAGGGTTTTTACGTATTTCGTTTTAGGCCGTTTCGCCGGCTTTCATGCTCAGGTAGGCATTGATAAAACCATCCAGATCGCCATCCATAACATTCTGGATGTTACCGTTTTCATAACCAGTCCGAGTATCCTTTGCCAGGGTGTAGGGCATGAAAACGTAAGAACGAATCTGGCTGCCCCATTCAATTTTCATTTGAACACCCTTGATGTCCTCAATGCGCTCCAGATGTTCCCTCTCCTTAATTTCTGCCAAGCGGGCCCGCAGCATCTGCTTACAGTTTTCCAGATTCTGGAAATGGCTTCGCTCAACCTGGCTGGATACAACAATACCCGTAGGAATATGAGTCAAGCGAACGGCAGATGAGGTCTTGTTAACCTTCTGACCGCCTGCACCAGAGGAACGGAATACATCCATTTTAATATCATCATCGCGGAGCTCAACCTCACCGGCATCCTCAATTTCCGGCATAACCTCAAGGGCAGAGAAGCTGGTATGGCGGCGGCCTGAGCTGTCAAAGGGGGAAACACGTACCAAGCGGTGCACACCGGACTCACTTTTCAAGAATCCATAAGCATTCTCACCGTCCACCTTAATGGTGGCGGACTTCACGCCCGCTTCGTCGCCATCCTGCCAATCCATAAGAGTTACCTTATAGCCATGGCGGTCAGCCCACATGTTGTACATACGGTAAAGCATCTGCGTCCAGTCCTGGGCCTCCGTTCCGCCGGCACCGGCATGGAAGGTCAGGATGGCATTGTTGGCATCATACTCGCCGGTAAGCAGGGTGGACAGGCGCATAGCCTCCAGTTCCTTCTCAAAGGCATCAAACTCTTCCTGGAGCTCCGGCAACATGCTGGCATCGTCCTCTTCCAGGGCCATTTCGCACAGAGCCAACATATCATCTCGGCTGGCCAGCAGCTTATCATACTTTTGGCACTTACTCTTGAGCTGATTGATTCGCTGCATAACCTTCTGGGATTTATCCGGATCGTTCCAAAAGCCATCCTGAGCCGACTGCTCTTCCAACTCATCAATTTCTTTATGGGCAGCCTCCAGCTTTAAAGCCTCACCCAAATCCGACAACTGCTGTTTGCAGTTGTTAATCTTAATTCTGTACTCTTCAAACTCAATCATGTTATCCTCCGTAAGGGCAGACGGCTGCCGCTATCACTCCATTATCTGTAGTATTATAAACGAAAAGCCCGGGTCTGTAAAGCTTCACAGCAGTTTTTGGGCTTGAACCGCAATCAGATTGATAGCCATATGCAGAAGTATTGGACACCAAATACTTCTGCTTTTTTCATACATCCAGCATAATACCAGTGTTGCCGGCACATACTGCAGGAGATAAGCCCACAGCAAAGGACTATAATCCGCCACAAACCAACTCCACAGGTGATAGAAGGCAAATATTGCAATCGTTACCAAATAAGCAAGCAGCCGGTTTTTCTCTCTCAATCCGCCAAACAAAGCCCCTCGAAAAAGAGTTTCCTCCAAAATAGGTGCCAGTAAAACAGCAGTCGCCTTAGTAACCCCAAAATTCTGCTTTGCAATCACTTGAACCGCTTCGTTGTTTGGATTCAGCATATTGTCCTCGCCCAATATAAGCAGAAGGCCACCATTTACCAGCAGTGATAAAATCCAGTAGAGGCCAAATCCAAGCAACAGAGTCAGGATAAAGCCGGGAATATTATCCAATGCCGCATGAAAGGATTGCCGCAAAAAACGATGCATGAACACCAACGCAATCGTCAAGCCAAAAGCATATTGGATAAATTCCAGCCAAACCATATCGACATTCAAAATTCCTTTGGCAACCAAAAGTCCCATCAGGCGTGGAATTCCTACTGCATGAACGAAAATATAAAGCAGGCCAAGGATTCGCTCGCCTCTTTTCATGGTGCAGGTAAACGCCTCAGTTTTCATCCGACACCTTCTTTTTCATGGTATATAAAAGGTTCAAAGCCTCAATTGGAGTCAGGGTATTTAAATCCGTGCTACGCAGTATCTCTGCCAATTCATTACCACCCATATCCAGGAAGGACAGCTGGTTTTCTTGAACTTCCCCACTGCGCTTAGGGGGTATGGGCACACCGATTTCTTCCTCCAGTTCTTTCAATACCGCCTTCGCCCTTCGTACCACACTATCCGGAACGCCGGCCAGTCCTGCTACTTCAATACCATAGCTGTCGTCCGCTCCGCCCGGCACAATTTTACGCAGGAAAATAACATCCTTGCCTTTCTTTTTTGCCGTAATGCTGTAATTACGAATTCCTGACCCTTCCGTTTCCATGGCTGTGAGTTCGTGATAATGAGTGGCAAACATGGTTCGTGCACCCAGCGTTTTCTTGTCCGCACAGTACTCCAGTACGGCCTTGGCTATGGCCATACCGTCATAGGTTGAGGTTCCGCGGCCGATTTCATCCAAAATCAAAAGACTGGAGGCTGTTGCATGCTTTAGGATATCCGCTACCTCTGTCATCTCAACCATGAAGGTGCTCATGCCGGCAGACAAATCGTCCGAAGCCCCAATGCGGGTGAAAACCCGGTCCGCAATTCCGATATGGGCCGAACGAGCCGGAACGAAGGAACCAATCTGAGCCATCAGCGTAATCAAGGCAGTTTGCCGCATATAGGTGCTTTTACCAGCCATGTTAGGACCGGTTATGAGGGCAGCCCGATCCCCTGCACGATTTAGCATGGTATCATTGGGAACAAACAGAGTATCCTTCTGCATCACCTCAACCACCGGGTGACGGCCATCGCGAATATCCAAAATTCCGGACAAATCGATTTCCGGCCTGCAATAATTGTTTTTTGCAGCTGTCTCAGCCAAAGAGCAGAGCACATCCATGGCGGCAACCTTAGCCGCAGTAGCTTGTACCCGCAGCACCTGAGCCGCCAACTGTTCCCGGATTTCCGTAAACAGCCGATACTCCAAATCGGCGAGACTGTCTCGGGCATTGAGAAGCTCCGTCTCTAAGTTTTTCAATTCCCCGGTAATAAAGCGCTCGCAGTTGGTTAAGGTCTGTTTTCGGACATAATCCTCCGGCACGTCCTCAGACATGCTACGTGGAATCTCAATGTAGTATCCAAACACACGGTTATAACCGATTTTCAGTTTCTTCCCAGTCCGTTCCCGTTCCTTGGTTTCTATGGCCGTCAAGGCATCGTTGCTGTTAGTCAGCAGACCCCGAAGATAGTCCACCTGACTATCATAACCGACTCGGATAAATCCTGCTTCCCGAACGGAAAAAGGCGGCTCCTCACAAATTGATCGATCAATCAACTCCCGGATGTCCTCCAGGAGGTCCAAATCCTTCAACTCCTTGAGCATCCCGCTGCTTTTGTCTGCCAGCAGGCGCTGAAGCTCCGGAAGGCTAAGCAGGGAACCCCACAGTGCCCTTAAATCCCTTCCGTTTGCCGTTCCATATACAATTTTACCAATCAGACGCTCCATGTCTCCAATACGGCGCAGCTGTTCAGTCATTTCACCTCGACAAACCGCATCCTGATACAGCTCATCCACCGCCGACAGGCGACGGGTAATCTGTACAGGGCTCAGCAGCGGCCGCATGACCCAACTCCGCAGCAGGCGTCTTCCCATGGCTGTTTTCGTGTGGTCCAACACCCAGAGCAGGCTCCCCCGCTTTTCCTGCGTGCGGTTGGAGGCAATTAATTCAAGGCTGCGAACCGTCTGTAGATCCAGCTCCATGCAATCACTGCCGGCATTGATGCGGAGCCGGCTGATATGGCTCAAATCCGTTTTCTGAGTTTCTTCCATGTAACGGAGCAAGCCGCCGGCTGCCATAACCGCTGACTCATCCAGGTCAGGAGAAAGCTCCTCCGGAAGAGCAACGCCAAAATGACGGCAAAGTGTTTCCCGGCAAGTACCCTCTTCAAACAGACAGGGCATGGTTTGGGTGAGGCATTCCAGACGTTCCTTTAAAAAGGCCCCCAGTGGCTGATTCCGGCCGCTCTCCTCATCCAGTACCGCTTCTGCCGGCATGTAAGCACTGAGCTCATTCACCATATGATTCAGGTCGGCCCCGGGGAAGAGCGTGACAGACATTTCACCGGTGCTCAGTTCTGCAAAGCAAATGGCCGCCTGGTGTCCGGCAGTACAAACCGCTGCCAAATAATTGCTGCGTCCTTCCTCCAGCATACTGCTCTCCATCAGTGTACCGGGGGTAACAATACGAATAATATCCCGTTCTACAAGCCCCTTGGCCAAGGCCGGATCCTCCATCTGCTCGCAGATGGCAACCTTATATCCCTTTGCAATTAGGCGGGCAATATAGCTCTCACAGGAATGGAACGGAACCCCGCACATGGGGGTGCGGTCATCTGGGTTTTCCTTGCTGCGGTCACGAGTAGTTAGAACCAAATCCAGTTCCCGGGATGCAATTCTTGCATCCTCATTGAACATTTCGTAAAAGTCACCAAGGCGGAAAAAGAGCAGGCAATCCGGATTCTTTTCTTTAATCTCCAGATACTGCTTCATCATGGGGGTCAGCTCAGCCATATTAGGGTGCCTCTTTTCATCAGAATAACAATTTATTATAGCACAGTTTCAAATGTGCCACAACACGGAAAACGCAGGGGCAAAATCCCCTGCGTTCCCATTAATCCTGTGTCAGGCTTTTGCCAAAATCAAAACAGCGCTGCAAATCCAGCGGCCAAACCTCTTCCCGGCGCTTGCGCTTGGCCGGCACATCAAACATGCCGGATGCATACTTGGAATAATCCTCCCACTGCCAGGTCTCGTTGACCATCATCCATTCCGTTTTTCCCTTCAGCTGGCGAAGCAGATTGCAGTTGTTTTCATAAGCATACTGCTGGCACTCGGCGAACTGCTCCGGGCAGTTCATGGTATAGATAACGCCACAGTTAACCTTACCGGTAAAGTAGCCTGGCTTGTTATCATAGCTTAGATACTGGAAGGCCAGGCGCTCCAAGAAATTTCGTACCATGCCGGTTACATCCCCAAGATACAGGGGAGAGCCTACCAGAAGCACATCAGCCGTGGCGATATCCTCCAGCAGGGGGGTCAGTTCATCCTTCAGGTTGCATTTTCCGAAGTTAGGATTCCCAATACGTTTACAACCACAGCAGCCAATGCATCCCTTATAGTTCATGTCAATCAAATGATACATCTGGGTCTCACAGCCGGCAGCAGCCGCGCCCTCAAGAGCCTTTTCCAGGGCTTGATGGGTATTCCACCCTTTACGGGGGCTTCCGTTTACAGCAATTGCTTTCATATTCTATTCTCCTTTATGTTCAGTCTTTCATTTATCAGCAGTTTCGGTGTGGGCCGGCTCCGGCAGGTTTTGACACCAGATCAGCGCTTTGACACGAGCCAAAAGCTCCCGTACCTCTCGGTAAAGCTGGCCTAAGTCCATTCGATCTTCAGCAGGAACACCAACAGCCTCTATCCCCAACCGGTCCGCATAGTAGAGGGCCCGGTAAAGATGATAGCGCTGGGTAACCAATATCACCTGCTTCATTCCATAAAGCTCCTTTGCACGCCAAATGCTGTCATAGGTGCAAAGGCCGTAGACATCCTGCAGAATCTCGTTCTCCGGAATTCCTGCATTTCGTGCAAGCCTAACCATGGTGCTTGTTTCGTCATAATCCGGTTTTTCACTATCCCCGCTCATCAGCAGACGGGTGGCTGCGCCTTTTTTCTGCAGGTCAATGCCGGTTTCCACCCGATAGGTGAGCATGGGAGTTGGGCTTCCATCCGGATACACTCCGGCCCCCAGTACAAGGATACCGTCATAACCAGACAACTCCCCCGCATCCTGCAGAATTCGCCCTTCAGCACTTTGAATCATGGTTCGGCTGATCAGCAGGCAGGCAATGGCCAGTGCCACCCCCAAAAGAAGCAGGATTTCTATTATCACTTTTATCACGGTCTTAATCATCAATATCAAAGTTTTCCAGCCCATACTTGGCTTCTGCCTTGCTGTCCCCATGGCGGACGAAGAGCATAGTCACAAAGCTGAGTGCCACAAAAAAGGCACCATAGGGGAAGAGCAGCACATAGCCGGCATCAGGGTTTGCTCTATTAATCAGCAAATAACCATACTCCAGCACCGCGCCACTGAGAATGGGAGTAATAATTTGGGCAGCCTGGCTGGCAGTATAGTAGTAGCCGGTGTAACGGCCAACATCGGCCCCACGGCTCATTTCCACAATCATGGGGAAGCTGTTTACATTAATGGCCGCCCAGCCGAAACCAGCCAGAATGAAGAAAAAGAAAATAATACCGCCAAAGGTTTTAAAGAAAACACAGCTGCCAAAAGCAATCGCCAGCAGCGCAACACCACACAGGATGGTTTTCTTCCGTCCAAACCGAGTAGCCAATATGCCAACCGGAATATAGGCAACGACTGCAGCCGCTTGGGCAATAATTAGGGTATAGGCAAAGCTGCCTCCCTGCAGCCCCCAGTGTACATTAGCGTATTTGGAGAAGGCCGTAGTGATGGCGTTATAACCCATGAACCACAAAAAGATACTGGCGAGCATAAAAAGAAAACTACGCCGAACCTCCCGCGGCATACGAACCCCTGCATTCTCATCGGCAGACTTCTCCGGTTCATCCACCATGCCCATGGCTTTGGATTCTTCTTCCGCCAAAACAACCAGGGACGGTTCCTTCACCTTAACATACAGCAAGGCAATGCAAAGCACCATAAAGGCAATCATGAATAGATAGAGAACCATGTAGCTGGGATTCTCCCCAGCGGGAACCAGAAGAGCAATGGCCGCCAGCATCAGAATGCCACCCAGTGTTCCCGTTAGGTTAATCACCGCATTGGCCTTGCTCCGCAGGGGCTTAGGGGTAACATCCGGCATCAGGGCCACTGCCGGACTGCGGTAAATCGCCATGGACAGCAGACAGCCACCAATGGCAACCACAAACAGAGCCAGAGAACGAACCTGATTGGCAATAGGAGCCAGAACAGCAAACACACAGGCACAGGCTGTACCTGCCAGAATATAGGGCATACGCCGTCCGATTCTGGTATTGGTTCGGTCCGACAATGCCCCGAATAAGGGCAGCAAAAGTATGGCCAAAACATTATCCATAGCCATGATGACCCCCGACAGGCTGTCATTTAAATTAAAGGTATTCTTTAGTATCAAAGGTACAATGCTGTCATACACCTGCCAGAACGCGCAAATGGACATAAAGGCAAGACCCACCCAAAGGGTGCGCTTGGTATTCAGCTTCATAGGCTTCACTCCTTACTAAGGCTGTTTCCATTGTATCCAATCCTTTGAATAAATACAACAGGAATATTTGCTGGATTTGGCCCCTTTTGTTTGACGGTGGCCCCTTCTTCGTGTACAATAACAGGAGAAAGGAGTGGACAACCATGCTGCTGAAACTGCTGGCAATACCTGCAGCCGCCGCTGCCGGCGGATTGTTCTGCATCGCCCCTAAAAAAGCACAGCCCCAGCAAAAGCAGGCCTTCAAGGGTCTGAATATCGCCCACCGTGGCCTGTACAGCCGAGATCAGTCCATTCCCGAAAACTCTTTGGCCGCTTTTCGGGCAGCTGCCGAGGCCGGCTACGGCGTAGAGCTGGATGTCCACCTTACTGCAGATGACCGGGTCGTGGTTCACCATGACGGCAACCTGAAGCGTTTAGGCGGCGTGGATGAATGCATTGAGGACAAAACCTACAAAGAATTGAAGAATATCCGTCTGGCAGGAACCGACGAGGCTATCCCTCTTCTCAGCGAAGTCTTTTCCATACTGGGTGACTTGCCGGTAGTTCTGGAACTCAAGCGCAGCCTTCGCGGCAACGGAGCCCGTCTCTGCGAAAAAACCCTGCAGCTGATTCGCACCTATCCCGGTCCGGTTTGTGTGGAAAGCTTTGACCCAACCATGATTCGCTGGTTTAAGAAAAATGCACCGGACCTCCTGCGAGGCCAGCTGTCCGGGCAGACCAAACACCTAAGCCAAGATGTACCGACCCCGTTAGCCTATATCCTGTCCCACTGCATGATGAACTTTCTTTCCCGCCCCAATTTTATCGCCTACCGAATCGGCAAAAAGCCCATGCTGGTTAAGCTCAGCGAAAAGCTGGGGGCCATGCCCGTTGCCTGGACCAGCCATGACACGGAAGCGGAAAAGAAGCATGACACCGTCATTTTTGAGCACTATCTCCCCCGGATACGATATAAGTAAAAGATAACAAAATCACCGAAGGCTACGACCATCGCCGACCCTTAGTATCGCAGAGCCTCACCCACTTCTTTCACCCACGGGCATACGCAGTCCGGTTCGATAACACCCCCAGCCAGCAGAGCATCCGCGGTTTCTCCGGACAGGACCAGGGCACTCAAAGCTCCGGCGTTGACGCCGACGGCAATATCGGTATACAGCCGGTCTCCTACACACACAATTTTGCTGTTTGGTACGCCGGTACGTTCCGAGAGAATATCTATCATGCTCCGATTGGGTTTACCTATATAAAAGGGCACCTTCCCGCTTGCAGCGGTCAGCAGTGCACAGATGCTGCCGCAATCCGGCAAAACCTCATCATTGGGCATAGGGCAAACCCAGTCGGGGTTAGCCGCAACAAAGGCAGCCCCCTTGCGCAGAAAGTGCACCGCCTTTTCCAGCTTGGCATAGGTCAGCTCCCGGTCAAAGCCAACCACAACCGCAGCTGGGTCGTCCTCTGTAAATTCAATTCCATAGCTGCCCAGTTCCATCAGAAAACGCAGTGTTCCTACAGGGTATACGGCCCGGCCGGGATAGGTTTTCAGCAGATACTCGGCAGTAGCCATGCCGGAGGTAAACACCTGCTCCTTGGTGCAGGGAAAACCCAGGTTTCTCAGCCGAGGAATATAGTCCTCCCCTGCCCGAGAAGAATTGTTGGTAAGATAGATATAGCACTTTCCAGCCTTCTCCAGGTCATGAATGAAGTCAATGGCACCGGGAAGAACACTCTCCCCCAAATACAGTGTGCCATCCATGTCCAAAACAAAAAGCTCGGCTTCCTTTAATCGTTTCATAACGATGCTCCCTCTATTTTCAGGTTTTCCACAGGATAACACATCCCATCGCCTAAGTCAAAAGGCACAAAATCGGCACCGCACAAATGCGGTGCCGATTCATTGTCATTACAGGATTGACTGCAGCTCAGCTTAGTAAGCCAAGGTTTTGCCGGTAGAATCAAAGCCACTGGTGTAGTTACCGGCAGAGTCAATGCAGCGAACGGTGAAGGTGTAGGTCTTACCGGCGGTGAGGCCGGTTACCGTGGAGCTGCTGACACCGGTTACATCGGCTGCCTTGACCCAGCTGCCGCCGGATACCTTGTAGAAGACGCGGTAGCCGTAGGCGCCGGCTACCGGAGCCCACTCAACCTTTACACCATCGGTCGTCTTGGTAGCAGCGCTGACCGTAGGTGTAGTCAGGAAGGTGAACTGCTTACCGACAGAGTCAAAGCCGCTCATGTAGGTCTTGCCGTCAGCAGACAGGCAGCGGACGGTAAAGGTATAGGTGGTGCCGGAGGTCAGACCGGTTACGACATAGGTGGTACCGGTGGTGTTACCGGCCTTGGTCCAGGAACCGGTAGCTGTCTTGTACCATACGCCGTAGTTTTCGGCATTCTTAACAGCATTCCACTTAACCTCTACACCCTTGACACTGGTGCCCACAGAGGCAATCACCGGGGTGGCCAGATACATAAAGGTTTTACCCACGGAATCAAAACCGCTCATGTAGGTCTTGCCATCGGCAGACAGGCAACGGACGGTGAAGGTATAGGTAGTGCCGGAGGTCAAACCGGATACGACATAGGTGGTGCCGGTGGTGTTGCCGGCCTTGGTCCAGGAACCAGTTGCCGTCTTGTACCATACGCCGTAGTTTTCGGCATTCTTTACAGCATTCCACTTCACTTCTACACCCTTCACGCTGGTGCCAATGTAGGTCAGCTCGGGGGTAGCCAGATACATAAAGGTCTTGCCGACAGAATCAAAATCACTGGTGTAGCTCTTGCCGTCAGCGCTCAGGCAACGAACCGTGAAGGTGTAGGTGGTACCGGAAGTCAAACCGGAAACAACAACGGAAGTACCGGTGGTGTTGCCGAACTTGGTCCAGGAACCGGTTGCCGTCTTGTACCATACGCCGTAATTAACAGCACCGGGAACCGCATCCCACTTAACCTCTACACCCTTGACACTGGTGCCGATGTAGGTGAGCTTGGGGGTAGCCAGCTTGGAAGAGGTCGTGTAGGTAATGGTCTTGCCGGTGGAATCAAAACCACTGGTATAGTTACCGGCGGAGTCGATGCAGCGAACGGTGAAGGTATAGGTCTTGCCGGCAGTCAAACCAGTTACAGTATAGCTGGTGCCAGTTACATCGGCCGCCTTGGTCCAGCTGCCGCCTGCTACCTTATAGAAGACACGATATTTCGTTGCACCAGAAACTGCGCCCCAGTCAACAGTTACACCGTTGGAACCGCTGGAAACACTGCTGACAGTTGGGGTTGCCAAATACGTGAAGGTTTTACCAACAGAATCAAAGCCACTGGTATAGGTGCTGCCATCAGCGCTCAGGCAACGAACCGTGAAGGTATAGGTGGTACCAGAGGTTAGACCAGTTACTACATAGGTAGTACTGGTGGTATTGCCGGCCTTTGTCCAGGCACCGGTTGCCGTCTTGTACCATACGCCGTAGTTTTGGGCATTCGGGACGGCATTCCACTTAACCTCTACACCCTTAACACTAGTGCCCACGGAAGAAATCAGTGGGGTGGGCAGCTGATTGTTTACGGTGAAGGTTTTTGTAAAAGCAGAGTTATGACTAATATCCTTGACATCCGCATCAAACAGTTCAGTCAAGGAAGCAGTAACCTTCAACTGAGTACCAGCAGCCACACCCTTAGCAACCTTGTAGGTCACCGTTGCCAAAGTGATTTCTTTAGCTGTAACACCCTTGCCGCACTCAGCCAAATTGGCAGAGGTATTGCCATCGGCATCTACCGTTCCTTCGCCGGAAACGGTGCAGGACAACAGGCCTGTAGAAGAATAGTTTTCAAACAGGAAGTTGCCGCCCAGCTTGGAGCTGACATAAGTCATGTTAGAAGGAACGCTAAGCTGTACAGCCGCACCGTTAATGGCTTTGCCGTTTGGATTGGACAATTTGATGGTCATGCTGACCGTTCCCTCTGCTGCTACAGAGGTGCTGACCGTTTCAAAAGACAAGGTAACATCATCCGCTGCCAGTGCCGTAAAGGAGCCAAAGGAAATCAGCATAGCCAAGCACAGCAAAAGGCTCATCATTTTTCTCTTCATAGGTATCCTCCTCTAGAGTATTTACCTGCCTGAAAAGCATAGTGAATTTGCCCATTTTCTGCTATTCAAGCACGTCTTTATACCAACTCTATTTTATATAGTAATAGTTGCCATTCTGCTTGTCAAGGGCCTCCGTCTAATCTATTTTTTCCTTTACAGATGTCGTATTTTCCCTTCTAGGCCGTCACAATATCTTGTGACAGTTTAAGTGAAATTTCTTTGGTTTATATTTATATTTCTTCTTTCCAGATACAGAATTATATGCTATACTCTAATTCTTAAGAATTCTTAAGAAAAGGAGAATCACCATGGCTGAATCATTATCTGTACGGCGTCACCGCCTAATTTATCAGATTCTTCGTCCGGCAGTTCGCCTTTATCTGAGGCATGCCTTCAATTTTGTTCCTCCCCCTTTAATTGAGGATGAGGCGCCCTTTTTGGTTGTATGCAATCATGTTACGGATTTGGGTATGCTTTACTTTGACTGCAGCTTTCGAACACCCATGTATTTTATTGCCAGTGAACATACCATGCGCGCGGGCTTTGCCTCCAAACTGCTAGACTGGTGCTTTGCTCCTATCGTTCGGAAAAAGGCAACTGTTGCTGCCGCAACAGCACTGGAAGCAAAGCGAAGGGTTAAGGATGGTCACAGCATCGGCCTGTTTGGGGAAGGCGAACGCAGCTCCGACGGTGTTAATCGTCCTGTTATTGACAGCACCGGCAGTCTGGCCCGTATGCTGAATTGCCGACTATACACCATGCGGCTTCATGGTGGCTATTTTTCCAGCCCCCGTTGGGGCAAGGGCATACGAAGGGGGCAACTGACACTGGAATTGGTCAACACCTATGAACCGCAGACTCTTCGGGCCATGAAAGGGGAAGAAATCACTGCCATACTAAACCGGGATATTTATGTGGATGCTTATGCAGATAACGAGGAAACCCCCATCGCTTTTTACGGTAAGAAGCCAGCAGAAGGAATTGAGCACGCCTTGCTGGCATGCCCCCGGTGTGGTGCACTGAACTCCATCAACAGTCAAGGCAATCATTTTGGCTGTCACTGTGGCATGAATGGACGCTACGACGAATTTGGTCTGCTTCACGGTATTGGTTTCTCCTTTTCCACCATTACTCAATGGTCAGCCTGGGCTGCGGAACATATTGCTGCTCTGCCGGAGACGGAGGAAAATACCATTCTCTGCCACGATGAAGACCAAGTTTTAAGAGAAATCTTCCCGGACCACACAGCCAAGATTACCGATACCGGCACACTAATCTTAACCCGAGATGTCCTATCCGTTGGTTCCACCCGTCTTCCTTTGGACAAAATGGAAACCATAGATATTATTGGCCATGGTTTCCTTCTGGTAAACATGCGGGATGGGCGC
>JAKSQI010000021.1 GCA_024404215.1 Oscillospiraceae bacterium | reverse complement strand
GTACCGGTTACAACAGGAACCTCTACGTCGCAGGCCTCACCTACGGCAAAGCCCAAAACATCCCACTCATTATCAGTCTGAATCAAACGGTCGGTTTCAACAAGAATGGTACCCAAACGGTTCTCGTCCAGATGCATGCCATAGTAAGGGGTCTTGCCAAGAATGGCGGATGCCAAGGTTCCGTCAATGTTGGTACGAGCACCGAGAGTGGCGTTGCAGTAGGGCATCTGGCTGCTTTCAAACCATGCGCAGTGGGCACCTACGCTGGGCAGGTAGGACATGGTCAGATAATTGGCGCAGGAGTGAGTGGTAATCATGCCCATCTTGCGGAGCAAAGCCATTTCTTCCCTGTGCAAAGCCTTCTCATGGAAAGCGGGGTCATCGTGTCTCAAAGCAGGGTTACGGTAAGAGCACAGGTTGCAGCTCTCCCAGCCATGCATGGGAGGCAGTTCACCAAGGGGGCTCTTGTTGGCAAAGGTGGGAACCGCAAACTTACCGCCGTTGTTGGCAAAGTCGGACAGTTCATCAAAGGTAATGCCGATGTGCTGGCTGAGCTGCAGCCCAGGGGTATGCATATCGCAGGTGCCGTCAATATCTACCAGCTTCTCGGCGCCGGAAATCTGGCACAGTTCAACCAGATACTGCATGCATTTCTGCTTAACAACGCCTTCCTCGCCCTGCAGGATTCTCTTCTCTTCATCGGTTAATGCAGGCATTTTCCACATAATTGGTACGCTTCCTTTCGTTATTTGTTAAAAATGATCAGATATGAATCTGCACATTGTTTTCCACTAATCTCTTCTGCAGCTCCTTGACATCCAGCTTTGAGAAATCATCGGTCATAGCAGCCGCCAGGCCGGCGGCTTCGCCGGTTACCGCACAGGGCGGAATGACACGGGTTACATCCCACATGCGGTCAGTAACGGAAATGATACGGCCGGCACAAATCAGATTGGGCACCTTGGCAGAATACAGGGTGCGATAGGGAATCTCAAAAGCAGGCCCGCGCTTGCGCCAGTCACCGGTGCAGCCGATGCTGTCATCAAATGCCACCCGATTTTCAGCCTCATCCAGGGTATACTCGCCGCAGATACGGCGGGACATGCGCACCAGAGGGATGGAAGAGGTAGAAACAGGAGCATAGTTGGGGTCTTCTGCCTTCCGTGCCAGAATATCCTCATACATTTTGGTATGAGCCTGAATCACAGCCTCAGACAGTTCTTCCGCATCTACACCGGAAAAACGCATGTTGGTCAAAGATGTCACGGTAGCGTTTCCATAGGGGTTGTCACCCTTTTTCTCTTCCGGAGGAGTTGCGGAAACCGGAACATCTGCCAAACCAAACATTTTCAGCTTTACTGCGCCATCCTGCTGATAATAATACCAGCTGGCCAAGCCATTGCCGCCCTCATGCAAAGCTGTTTCAGCTCCGGCCAGATAAGCAACATCCGCATCGCCACTGCAGTCAACAACGTTCTTGCAGGTAATCCGGCTGCGGCCGGATTTGTTTTCTACAACCACAGCCTGAATGCGGTTGCCCTCCATAACCGTCTCACAGGCCAGCGTTCCGTACAGGATTTTAACGCCCATGGCTACCAGAGTTTTTTCCATTTCCAAAGCAAAGAGGTTGGGATTAAACTGTGCCACATAACGGTTCTTGGCCCTTTCTTCCTGAGTAGTCTCACGGAGCCAGGCTTCCGGCGAAATACCTTCGCAGCCGTACTTAATGCTCATCAGCAGGAGCTCCTCACTGATGCCGCGAATCACCTGATTTCCTAGGCCGTCGTCCAGGGCCAGATAGATAGCAATCAATCCCAAAGTAGCCATACCGCCAAGGCCATACTCTCTCTCAATCAGAGTTACCTTAGCGCCGGCACGGGCTGCCGCCATGGCAGCCGAAACGCCGGCAATACCGCCGCCGACAACCAGAACATCAGTCTGTGCGGATACAGGAATTTCCAAAGCTTCTGCTTTTTTACAATCCATAAGTCGTCCTTTCCTTCCATTTGTAATGATAGACATAAGAATTAATAGTACTTGAAATCGTTATAGGCGCGCTCAACAGCTGCATTTTTGCGCTTACATATTTCCTTGGATTTTGGATCCGAGGAAGGCATAAAACCGGCTAAAAAAGCATAGCCGCCGCCCTTTCCCAGGGCCAGCATAGTGTCACGGATGGATTCGTAAATTTCTTCATCCGAGGCATCATCACTGAGCAGATGCCCCTTGGCATCCCAGCCGCCGCAGATCACCAAATCATTTCCGTATTTTTGCTTGATACCAACTAAATCGTTACAGGTTTGGGCAGGGTCCCAAATGCGGATGCCCACATCCTCCACCAGAATATCAATGAGCTGCTCGCTTTTCCCGCAGTTATGGAAGGAAATGGGTATTCCCCTCTCATGGGCAAATTTTGCGTGGCGCCGATAGATGGGAACCAACAGATTACGGAAAACCACCGGTGAAAGGAAAGGCGCCATCAACGAGGCCGTATCATCCTTAAGGGACAGCATATCCGGCTGGTAATAATCAATCAGATTCTCCGTAATGGTAATATACCAATCACCGAGGTAGTTCAAAAGTGCCTCAACCTCTTCCGGCTCTTCATAAAAGGCCATCAAACCATTTTCAAAACCCAAAAAAGACATCAAATGCTGGAAGTACCCAAAGTGAAGGTCAAAAGATAAAAGAGTTTTGCTGCGGTCGATTCCGCTGTCCTCCATATTCTTTTTTGCAATAGCCTCCCAATCATAGCCGCTGATATCCGGGGCCTTGATTACATCCCTCCAGTGGGTAATATCATCTAAAAGAAAGCTTCTGGTATCCGGCATGGTGGCACCATTTATCTCACTGGAATAAACGTAGTTTACTCCCCAGGGATCAATGCCCCCTACCCAGTTGGTACGGTGTTTGGACAAAAACTCAGGGCAAAGCAGCAGGGTTGCCGGCTGGGGCAGCCCCGAGCCCTTTGGCGGAGGCAGAATCCCGTATTTGGGAATCCATTCCGGCTGTTCCCCCCGAAGCAGCATTTGAAAATTGGTTTTCTGGTCAACCATGGGATACTATCTCCTCTTGGGCACTCCTTTGGAACAGGGCAGTCCTGACTGGCACTTGCCGCAGCCATAACGCGGGGCATATTGCTTACTGTTTTCATGAAGGAAGGTCGAGCAGGCTTTAATGCTTTTCCCTTCCCCGCTTAAAGCTGCTGCGGGACAAGCCCGATAGCAGGCACCGCATTCGGTACAGTAATCATATATGCCGGAATAATCCTTTTCATCCGGTTTGGTTTCCCAGTCCGTAATGATACTGATTAAACGGCCGCAGCAGCCTCGCTTACTGATAAAGTTAGTATGCCGGCCAAAGGTTCCCAGCCCGGTTACATAAGCCACATGCCTCTCGGACCAGTTTGAGGAAAAGGCCGGAATAGGCAGATTGGTCTGCAGCAAAGATGTCCGCATGATATAGCGGTCATCCAACTGGGGAACCACTGCCTGATAGCCTTCCCTCTCCAAGGCTTCTTTTACGAGGCCGGCAGTTGCCAGCAAATGCTGTTGACCATCCACGCGGGTAAACAACCACTCCATGGAGGGCTGAACCTTGTCCTTCTGATTGGAGGAAATGACTCGGTCGGTAAAGGGCAGGAAAAGGGTTATTACGGATTTTGCCCCCGGCAGCCATTCCTGAGGCACCATGAAATGCTCGCCAACCGCCTGAGGCTTTTTCAAATCCCAAAACAAGGGATTATCCGCTGCCCCGATGGAAAGAATGGGAGCCTCAAAAAAGCGCATGCCAACATATTCTTCTGTTTTTCCTTTATTTAGTGAAGTATAATCTCCACCCTGGGGCATATTATGCTTGCTGAAGTTTCCGGCATGAAACCGGTTCTCCAATGCTTCCAGTTCCTCTGCCGTATTGGCCGGGGGCGAGAGATAGTTGGTTTCGGAATTATCGGAAAAAACCGCTGTAATATGTAAAATCAATTCTCTATTCATGGTTACTCCTCCCATGGTGCGGCAAGGTCCACAGTATCTCCCTTGTCGCCTTGATAAAGCCAGTCAGCGGTATAACCCTTGCTCAAGCCCCGCTTTTTAAACTTGTTTCCCCAGTTGCCGGCCGGGCAATAGCTGAGGCATCGCCCGCAGTACCAGCTGGGAGTATGCTGAAGACCAAGGTCACTGATGGAGGCCTTGCGTTGGGCTTCCTTAAGTTCAGCAGGGGTAGGACTTTCCGAAGGGGAATAATCCTCCGGCGCACCATAGTCTTTTCTTAGACGTTCTTCAACCATGAAACACTTGACCATATTGACCGTGCAATACTCAAAAGTCCGGTCTTCCATGTGAACAAACCGCTTTCCCTCTTCTCCATAAGAGGAAAGGGCACCGGATGGGCAGGCTTTGGTACAAATGCCGCACTTTTCCGGATTGCAGAGTCGGGGGCCACTGTATAAAGGATCGGGCTCAATTTCCGCCGTAGTGAGAATAACACCAAAACGGTTGCGAGGGCCGAATTGAGGGGTTAGTACAATGCTCATCCAGCCAAATTCACCGAGGCCGGCAGCAACAGCGCAGTGGCGGATACTGACCTGACGTCCGTTGGTCATAGGACCGGTGGAGCAGGGAGTTGCAATTTCACCGGCTTCCACTTCTATAAGCTGTGCTATGTCATAGCACGTTTTTGTCAATTGAAAATTGGGCAGCATGGTATAAGCATAGGTACCATACAGACCCTTTAGGTCTCTTCTTCCGTCTTCAAAATCCCGGAAGTTCGCCTGAATAACGCCGTCAAGAAGACGAACGCCTACAACGATAACCGTTTTACACCCGGGTAGTACCCCGGCCGGATGCAGCTCCGGAGGCGACTCTTGGAATCGCTCAATGTTGGCAAAGCCACACAGGCTCATGCCGTTACGCTCGGCAAGGGCCTTAATTTGCTCTTTTATATTCATATTCATTCCTCACTGTTCTCAGAATGCTATCTTTAACACAAGGGACACTCGGCCAGAGCCTTTGACTCACTCTGTCCTAAGCAATGCTGAAGCTGGGATTGCATGACATATATCCGGAATAGGTTAGGAATCTTATTAGCAGGAATGCCGCAAATTGATTCAATTTGCGGCATTCCATCAACTAGCTATTTGCTACAAAACGAATTGTAAGCAGTGACGAACCGAAATTCTATCTGCGATTAGGCGCCGATTCCTTCGGGATCGTAGATGGCCCACATGTCATCCTTGAAGTTGGTCCAGTTATCGATGGTCAGCATGATGGGATCAGCGATGTAGGAAGCAGCAACGTCACCATCCAGAATGCGGTCAGCCCACAGAGTTTCCTCAGTAGCGCGACCATCGCAGATGGCAATCAGACCCAGAGCAGCAGGACCGCCGTAGCAGATATCGGATACGGCATAAGCAACCTTCCAGGAGGTAGCATCATAGCCGGACTCGAATTCCTGAGGCAGGGTGTTGGAACCGGAGCAGGTAATCAGAATGTTGGAGGGATTTGCAGTAGTCTCTGCATAACGGGTTGCACCCTGAGCATAGTACTCTACGCAAGCAAATACAATCCAGTGATCATACTGGGGGTTAGCAGAGATAATCTGGCTGGTCAGGTCATAACCAACTTCAGCATTCAGAGAACCGGCGGTAACACCATCGGCTTCCAGAATGGCGCAATCGGGGAAGAGCTCGGAGAACTTCTCGGTAGAACCGTCAACACGCTGCTGGAAAGCAGGGCTGGTGGAGTAGTTCAGGTTCAGCAGAGCAACCTTGCTCATGTCTACATCGCCCCAATATTCGTTGAGACGATCATAGTAGTACTGCATGGTGTCACGGCCGGAACGAGCCTGGTCCAGAACAACGGAAGGACCGCAAACCTGCAGGGCTTCCTGATCGGGGCACATGGGGTTGAACAGAGATACATAGGGAATCTCCAGTTCGTTCAGCAGCTCATAGCAACGGTTCATGATAACGGGGTCGCAGTCAACCAGCAGGCCATCGGTGCCCTTGTTGTACTCAACTTCAATACCCTGGATGTAGTTTTCGGGGTTGTTGTTACCATTCATTTCATGAACAGAGAAGTTGTACACCTTACCCAGACGACGGAATACATCCATCATGTTGTCGTTCAGAGCGCCGGAGCTGGTGTAGCAGTAGCAGAAGGAATACTCGTCGCGTGCCCAGTGGTCTACGTCATCGGTAACGTAGCCAATGCCGGCAGCAACGGGAGCTTCGGCATCATCAGCAGGGGCTTCTGCATCATCAGCAGGAGCTTCGGCATCTTCAGCAGGGGTTTCGGGTTCTGCAGCGGGGGTTTCGGTTTCTGCAGGCTTGGTTTCCTCAGCAGGCTTCTCGGCGGTAGCGCCGCAAGCGCACAGAGAAACTACAAGCAGCATAGCCAAGAGGATAGAGAGTAGCTTTTTCATGTGTGATTTCCTTTCTGAATTTTATTTTGCAAAGTAATTCAGCCTTCCAGCGCTTTCTGTCTGGCACGGGCATTGAAGAAGTCAATGCACAGAGCAGCAAACAGCAGTAAGCCTTGAATTACAATTTGCCAATAAGCTTGCAGTCCGGAAGCAGTCAATCCGGAATTAAAGAAGGTTACCAAAGCCAAACCTATGAAGCAACCAACCATGTTACCATCACCGCCGCGGAAGGCAACACCGCCCAAAACAGCCGCTGTGATAGCATCTGTTGCACCGGTGGTACAGGCTGAGGGAGATGCGTTGTGCATTCTGGCAGCTACAACGGCACCGGCAAAGGCAGCCAAAGCACCATTATTGATGTATAGAATGGTAGTAATCTTCTTGCGATTTACACCGCAAAGGCGGGCAGCAGCACGGTTACCGCCGGTCATGTAAATCGTGCGGCCAAATTCAGTTTTATACAGAATCACGCCATACACAACCATCAAGGCAACCATAATAATAAAGGGAATGGGGAAAAACCAAATAGACCCTGCACCGATTTTAAAGAAGGCTGCATTATCGGTGGAAATGGTAATGGTCTGAGCCTTGGTAATAATCATGGAAAATCCGTTGTACACGGAAATCATAGCCATGGAGGAAATAAAACCAAAAAGGCCAACTTTATTAACCAGGAAGGCCAAAATACCACCCATGATGCAACCGGCAACAAGGGTCAGCAACAAAGCGACAGGCCAAGGAAGTCCCGCGCCAATCAGCATGGCACAAACCAAGCCGCCCATACAGGCTTCATAACCGGCAGACAGGTCAATTTCACCACTTATCAGCAGCATTGACATACCAATGGCAATTGTCCCGGGCAAACACATGGAAATCATGATACTGTTCAAATTGTTGCCGCTTAGGAAGCCGGTTGTGGTCACACCAAAGAAGAGGACAACAAGAATTGTAACAAGGCAGATAACACCCAGCTTGGACTGCGTGATTTTCTTTACTAATTTCATACCTGTAATCCTCCTTTCTTATTTCAGTGCCCGCTTCATCTTGCCGATTTCCATAGCGCGATCATAACACAAAGCCAAAATCAGCAAGAGGCCGGATGCAACTGTCTGATAGTAAGAGGTCAAACCAATCAATTGCATACCATTGTTAAACACATTCAGAATCATAATACCAATCAAAGCACCCATCATGCCGCCATTACCGCCGCCGAAGGAGATACCACCTAGAATGGCTGCTGTAATACCGGTGAACTGAGAGCCGGACAAACCGCTGCAGGTTGCTGTTTTAATACGGGCTGACATTATAGTACCGCCGATACAGGCCATAGCAGAAGCATTAACAAACAGGATAAAGGATACTTTTTTGGGCTTCAAACCTGCTAAACGAGAGGCCTCAGGATTGCCGCCTACCAGACAGATACTACGCCCAAACTTGGTTTTATTCAAAATGATGGCATAAATAACCAGCGCCAGCATACTCAAAATAAAGGAATATGGCAGGAAACCACCGAGGCGCTCGGTTCCGATAAAATTGAGAACTTTATCGTTTATATCAAGGTTCAAGCCTCCGCTGACCAGATAGGCAATACCTTGAGAAATGGAAGCCATAGCCAGTGTTGCAATAAACGTAGGAAACTTAAGGTAGTTTACCATAACAGCATTGCCCAAGCCGCAGCAAGCACAAGCCAGCAATGCAATAATCAACCATAGGCCCAAGGGTACCAACACCACCAAGAGACAGGTCTGTGTTACCGCTGATTAGTAACATACCGCAACCGATTGACAAGAATGTTACAACAGAAACAGACTGAAAAATGCTTCGAATGTTTCGAGCTGACAGCATCATGCCCTTGGTAACGAATTCAAACACGACAATAATGATTAACAACAGCATTGTCAGTGTGAAGAGCTTGCTATTTACTATATTACGCAATTTAGCTTTCATACTTTCACCTGCCTGTTTAATCCATAGCCAAAGCAAGGATGTTTTCTTCGTTGGCTTCTTCCCTCTTCAACTTGCCGGTAATCTTACCGTTATGCATAACCAGAATGTTGTCAGCTACACCGATAACTTCAGGTGTTTCAGAAGAAATAAAGATAACGCCGATCCCCTGCTTTGCAATATCACAAACCATCTGATAGATTTCAGCCTTGGTACCAACATCGATACCCTTGGTAGGCTCGTCCAAAATCAAAAGCTTGGTCTCCATCAAGCGATTGGTCCAACGGCCAAGAATAACCTTCTGCTGGTTGCCGCCGGAAAGCTGAGTAGCCAGCTTTTCCATCGTGTCGGTACGAATTGAATACTTTTCAATCGCTTCCTGTGTGATTTCCTTTTCCAGCTTTTTATTAAGGAACAAGCCCTTTTTCATAGAACCCAAAACCGGAATGGTCGTATTCTCACGAATGGAACGGAAAAGAACCAAGCCCTGCTCTTTTCTGTCCTCCGGGCATAGGGCTATTCCTGCCTTAATGGCATCATACGGGGATTTGAAGCACCCGGGCTGACCATCAAAGATAATCTCACCGGACTCAACCTTATCCGCACCGAAAATTGCTCGAACCAGTTCTGTTCTGCCCGCTCCGACCAGGCCGGCCAGGCCAAGAACCTCGCCCTTGCGCAGCGTAAAACTGACATCATGAATGCGCTTGTTGTTCAGGTTCTTAACCTCCAGCAAAACATCACCATAGGTATCGTTACGCTTGAGGTTCGCATAGGTATCGCCGATTTCGCGGCCAACCATGGCGCGAACCAGCTTGTTCTCATCGGCTTCGGCGGCCTTCATTTGGGTAACAAACTTGCCATCTTTAAAGACAACAATGTCATCGGCCAGCTGGAAGATTTCTGCCATACGATGAGAGACATAGAGGATTATTTTACCTTCCGCCTTCAGTTCGGCAATGATACGGAACAAGGCGGCAATTTCAGCGTCAGACAGACTAGCCGTAGGCTCGTCAAAAGCAATAACCGTAGGATTGCGGCTATAGGCCTTCATGATTTCTACCATCTGCTGATAAGCCACAGACAGACGGGCAACCGGAGTACGGGGTTTAATGGGAAGACCGAACTTGTCTATAATCTTCTGAGCGTTAGCATACAGGGTCTTTCTGTCGATAAGACCAGCCTTGGTCTTGGGAAGAAATCCGGCATAGATGTTCTCGGCAACACTCAATGCGGGCATCATCTGACGTTCCTGATAAATAACACTGACGCCAGCCAGAATAGCATCATGGGGGTTATCGAATACTCTTTCCTTTTCATCCAGGTAATAGGTACCTTCCGTCGGCCGAATGTCACCGGCCAAAATCTTAAGCAAGGTACTTTTACCGGCGCCGTTTTCACCCATCAGGGCGAGGACTTTACCGCCCTCAGCCCTGAAATTGATATCATCGAGCGCCTTGACACCGGGATAGAGTTTTCCAATTCCTTTAAACTCCAATGAATGTGTCAAAACTTTTCCCTCCTGAACCCTTAATCAATGTCGATTATTTGGGTTGAATATTTCCGGGTTATTAATGTACGCCTTCCAGAATTACGCCTTCGCCGCGCAGAACATCCTGCAGTTCCTTAACGTAGTTCTCAGCTTCCAGCTCGCGAGGAGTTACGCCGTGCTTCACGCACAGGGCTGCAGCAGCGCCGGCAGCCTGGCCGGTTACCATGGTCTCCTGCAGGAAACGCTGGTAGGTAGCTCTCTCAGCAGAAACATGCTTACCGGCAATCAGCAGGTTCTCAATCTTTCTGGGAACCAACATACGATAAGGCATATCATAGGTGCCGCGGTCGGGAACGATGGCAACGCCGTCCTTGGAGGCACCGATGGTGTTGTTGTTGGCAACATGAACAGCACCGGCAGAGAAGGTATTCTTACCAATGCAGTCATAGAAACGGGCACCGGTAGCAACGTCGGATTTCTTCAGAACGTAGTCGCCCATGATGCGACGGCCTTCACGCAGACGCAGTTCCATACCAACACGAGTGATGTAAGCATTTTTGAAGCCGGGAACATACTTCTTGAAAGCATTGGCAGCAATAATAATCTGACGGCGGCATTCCTGCTCAGCATAGGTCAGATCCCAGGGGTCACAGCTCCAGCAGGCAGGAACCTGAGCAGAGTGCTGGAAGTGAGCCTGGAAGTGGCCAACATCAGGACGGGGAGCCAGGAAGAAGCCCATACCGGCATAATCGTGCCATTCCTTGTTCTCCTTGGCAATCTTCATGATGTCAAAGAAGCCCAGCATATCGCCCATTTCACCGATATCCTTAACATTGCGAATCAGCTCGTAGCGCTCCTCAGGAGTGCGGGAAGCATCGCCACGGGGTACCAGCTGGTCGGGGTGAGCCTTCAAGTAAGCCAGAACCTCATCCCAATCTACGCCGTCCATGGTGAAGCAAACGGACTGAGGCTCGCTGTCTTCACGGGAGAGCAGCTCATATTCGCAGCCGGCACGAACAGCGATATCGCCTTCACCGGTGCACTCGATAACAACCTTGGACTCGATGTAAACACGGCCCTCAGCGTTCTCAACAACAACGCCTACAACCTTGTTGCCGTCCTTGATAACGTCAACAACCAGGGAGTGCAGCAGCAGAGTTACGCCTTCCTCTGCCATGTACTGGAACATCAGCAGACCCCACCACTCGGGATCAACAAAGGAGAATACATAGGTGTCGCCGGAACGATAGGGATTCAGGTCAGAAGGTCTGGCATGGCCCATTTCCATCAGACGACGATGGGTCTCGCCGATGAAACCATCGATAACGCGCTCGCCACGGGCATTGTAGAGATAAGCATAGGAGAATCCCGGAGGGCCGGAAACGTTCATCTGTCCGCCAATGGTACCATTGCGTTCAATCATCAGTACCTTGGCACCGCCGCGGGCAGCGGAAACGGCTGCAGCAATACCGGAGGTACCGCCGCCACAGATAACAACATCATAGGAATAGGAACGCTCAGGACGGGGCAGCAGGCCCATGGGGTCAGCTGCAACGCGGGCGTCATATTCTTTTCTTTTTTCAGAGATATACTCAGCCATAGTTTTAAAATCCTTTCTCTTATCTAAAATTTAGTTCTTCTTGAAATCCTTGATGGACTTGGCAATGGTGCCGTCGGGCAAAGCAACGGGCTCTACGATACCTTCACTGTGGAGGGCCCAGGGCAGAATGATACCGTCGTGACCGCCGCGGCCACCGATAGTAACAACCTCAACATCCTTGGGAGAACGAGTAACAGGCATGGGGTGCTTGTTCTTGAAGCTGGCAGGACGAACGGGAACCAAGCCACGGTTGCGAACCATGGGAACCTCGTGATAAGCATAGGTGTGAATGTGCTCCTGAATCATTTCCTTGGTGAAGCCATCACGCTTGAGCAGCTTGGCATGGTCGGGAACCAGGCAAATAACCATGGGGCCGGGCATGTAAGCGTTGTTGGAGCCCAAAGTGGTGCAGCAGTGGGTGATGGTATCCAGCAGGTCATAGCCGTCCAAGCTGAGGAAGTCAATAACATCATGGATGGGCTCAGCCTTCAGTACATAAACGGTGGTGGTCTCGGAATCGTAGTGGTCCTCGTTAATCATGTTCCACTCAGCCAGATCGGGTTCCTCAGCGAAGCAGTAGGTGAATTCAGCCTGAGAAGCAATACAGTCAAGGTCGCAGACACCGGGAACGGAACGCAGAACATTCATGATTACCAGGTTAACAGCACGGCCGATGGTAGCATTCTCGGGCCAACCGGGGCCCTGGCAGCCCTGCTTACCGGAAATACCGATTTCCTGAGCAATGGGGCCGGAAACCAGAACCAGGTTGCCGCCGGGGTGAGAGGTGGTAACAGACTGGTTGAAGTTATACAAGGGGCTGTTCAGAGCCTTGAAGGTAGCAACCAGAATAGGCATGGCATGGGGCTTGCAGCCGGCCATAACAGCAGCAATGGCTACATCCTTAACGGTAACGCTCTTGCCGGAGGGACCGGAGGGATCGGTCAGAACGGTATCCTCGGGCCAGGGGCAATACTCCATCATCTTCTCATATCTTGCCTTGGTGGGAGGAATGATGGGCAGGCCATCGCTGATGTGCATTTCATTGAAGTAATCGTTGATTTCTTCCATGTAGGCACCGGGCTCCTTGGACTTCTCTTCGTCATACTCGGGAACGAAGGGCAGCAGACCATTCTCAGCGGGGGCAACCTTATCAATCTTAAAGTCAATGTGGGCCAAATCCTGAAGGGCATCACCATTGGTGGTCAGGGAGTTAATGATGTAATCCCACTTCAGGTCAACCTGCTCGGAAACCTCTTCTACGGTGCTGCCCTGATAGATGTCAACAGAGCAGAGGCAGAGGTGACCGGCGCGGTAAACGCCAACGCCTTCGGTGATAGCGGATCCCGGAGGTGCAGTCATGTAAACAGTGGGGATACCCAGCTTTTCCAGAGCGATGGCTACAACAGTGGTGGAAGAAGAGGTACCCATGTCACCGAAAGCTACAATGGCAGCAACAGGCTTCTCCTCAGCCATCATGGCGGCATACTCATACAGGCGTTCCTGATTCTTGCCGCGAACCGTCTCGGTGTATTCAACAAAGTTGCTCTCAGAGCAACCCAGCTCAACCAGACGTGCCTTAATGCGGTCAAAAACGGTGTAGTAGTTGCAGAAGCCCAGCTTAGTGTTGTTGTAGAACAGGATTTTTCCATTTTTCAGTTCATCCAAAGTGGGACGCTTGGCCAGGTCGATATAAGGTCTTTCCTGTATACCGCGAGGATCCAGCAGTTCGTTCAGATTCATTTTTTCATCCTCCTATGTTAATTAGCTATACAAATATACGCCTTGGTTTTTCAGCGTCATTTGAAGAAGTTTAACATCCAGATTCCGGGGCTCTACCCCCTGTTCAGCACACAGAGCAGCTGCCGTACCGGCGGCTTCTCCCAGAGCAATGCAGTAAGGAATCCAGCTGGCTGCTTCGTTGGCCTTCTCCTCCGAAGAGAAGCAGCGGCCCGCCGTAAGCAGACTGTCTATTTTTTCCGGAACGATAATGCCGTAGGGCATCTCCATGCGGGCATACTCTTCCTGCCCGCCCAGGGTGGGAACCACGGCAATCAGGTCATCCCGACCGGTGCGCCGGGCGATATGCTCGGAAGTGAAGCGTTCCATTCCCTTTAAGCGGCGGCTGCCGCGGGTACCTACCTGTGAAGCAAAATCCATAATGTAGGCATTCTCCATACCCTTGTAATGCTCCCGTAGGTATTTGGTAATCTCTTCTGCTGAAGAGAACATGCGCTTGGCTGTATTGGTGAGGCCTTCAATGGTCATGCAGTTTTCCGGAATCCAGTTGTTAATCCACATAACATCGTTGCGGTTGGAGGAGAATGGACGAAGGGGGAAGCCCACCTTATCACTCAGCTCCTGCAGCCCGGCAGCAGCCTCATGGGGATTGCCGGATATCTCTGAAAAGTTTTTGGAATACTCGTCATAGTCCACACCGCCGACACGGAAGACCAGCGCCGTGTTTCCGGTTCTGGAGGTGGTGAAGCTGGAGTATTCATACTCGGCCCCGGCATAGGCAAATACATCGCCGTCGCCGGTGCAGTCAATGACAATATCGGCCGTGATTGCCTTTCTGCCTTCCTTGCTTTCAAAGATAACGCCCTTGACAGCATTACCTTCCTTAATGGCATCGCAGACCAGACAATTGCAGTATACAGTGATACCGTAAGCTTCCATCATCTCATTGAGAACAATTTTCAAAAGCTCAGGGTCACAGATAATGCCGTATCGAATTTTCTGAAAGCCAAACAGGCCGTGATGGCGATATTTGTTCAACACACTCTCATCGGTAGAGCCCAGTTCACTGGGTAAGGGGCCGAACACTCCGTTCTCTTTGCTTCGCAGACGCTCGGCCAGTTCATCCATAACGCCAGATACGAGCAGGTCATCCCCATCACTCAAGAAGGGAATCGCCAGAACCTGTCCGCCGGTAGCCATGCCCCCCAAATAAGGAAAGCGTTCAATCAAGCACACTTTCTTTTTGGTATTTTTCGCCGCCGCTACAGCTGCTGTGATACCGGCAGGCCCGCCGCCTACAACCAAAACCTGACAGGAGTCGTACACCTCAGTCTGTCGTTCGGGT
>JAKSQI010000020.1 GCA_024404215.1 Oscillospiraceae bacterium | reverse complement strand
GGGGCATTGATAATCAGCAGGTCGCAGTCCTCGGGGATACCTCCTGCCGTCAGCAGTTCAACTGTGGCCTGACGATAATTGGCTTTGTTCAAAAGCAGGGTCAGAGAGGAGGCCATGGTGGTTTCCCCGTGGCCGGTGGTATAGTAAATGGTGCGCTGCTGGGCTCCGGTGACGGCATCAATGGCGGAGGCCAAACGGCCTTCTGCGTCAAAGGAGGACAAATTCAGCTGACCATACATGTAGTAGTAGGAATAGTCGTAGAGCAGGGCAGCGGCATCCTGTCCCTCAAAGCCGGAAATGGCAAAGGAGGAAACAGCCGCGGTAGCGGTATTGCAGACCTGAATGGAGTTATCCTCACCGCCGTACTCAGACATTTTGGCAGGCTCCTTTACGGAGTCAATATAAGTGACGGAGACCTTGTCTGACAGCTTGTCGTAGCGGTTAAGGAATTTGACCAAATGCTCGTCCAGAGAGCTTTCACTGGCGAATACCCGAACCTCCAGGAAGTCGGTCAGGGCAGCCAGCTTGCTTTTGGTCAGGGGGGTGACGGAGTAAAGCTCGTTAGCGGTCATGTCAAATTCCAAAGAACCGACAGGGAGGGCGTGGAGCACCAGTACGGCCAGTATGGCCAGAACGACTGCCACGGCGGTGACAGCGGTCAAAAGCTTAACGGGGCGGGAAACGGAAGAGTATTTACGGTTTTCCATATCACGCACCTCCTTAGCGATAACGGCGCTTCTGCACACTCTGAATCGTCAGGAAGAGGAAAAGAGCGGCAAAAAGAGCATAGAACAGCAGGCCTTTTACATCAAACAGATAGTAATTGGCAAAATTTTGCAGGGGGCCGTAGATGCTGAAAAGCTTCAAAAAGGCGGTAAAGCCTTCAGTAAAGGCGGAAGAGGCCAGGAAGGCCAGCAAAACAGTGGCAATTACCCCCAAGCCCAATATGGTCAAGCCGGCTATTGGACTGCCGGCAGAACGATAAATCAACAGTGCTGCCAGAACGAAGAGAATGAGAGTGCCCACAATGGCGGCAACAAGGGTGGTGGGAATAAAGCCCACGATGCTGTCCCAAAGCAGCAGTACCAGCAGGGCAATCATGGAACCAACAGCGGCGATAACCTGACTCTCGGTGAGGCTGGAAATGAACATGCCGATAGCGATGAACATGGCCCCAAGAAAGAGGAAGAGAAGAATTAGCGAATAGTCAATCAGAAAGCTGCCGTTGCCGCCCAGATGAATGACAACCGGGCAGAGACAGGCAAAAAGCATGGGAACGGCAAAGACGGTCAGCATGGCCAAAAATTTACCAAAAACCACACCGGCAACCGAAACCGGGTAGGTCAGAAGCATCTGGTCCGTTTTGCTGTGCCGCTCCTCGGACATGCTGCGCATGGTCAGCAGGGGGACGGTAAAGGCGAAAATAGAGATGGTTCCGGCCAAAGCAGTGGCAAAATAGGGGTAGCCGGAGCGCAGGTTATAAATGGTAAAGTAAAGGCCGATAATCAGCATGACGGCAGCTGTGAAAATATAGCCAATCATGGAGTTGAAATATGAGCGCAGCTCACGCTTGTATACAGCGGTCATTCTTCATCAGCTCCTTCCTTGTGGGATGGGTCAGGCCGACACGCCTCGTCACTGTCAGAGGCTTCCCGGCGGTTGACATCCGGCAGGGAAGCGGCCGGGGCTTCGGCATCGGTGGGCATTTCCTCCGGCAGGCTGTCTCCGGCAGAGGGGGCGGGCAGGTCGTCGTTTATCAGACGCAGGAAAACCTGCTCCAGTCCGGTGGTGCGGTACTGCATGCCCAGCAAGGGGAGCTTCCTTTCCACGCAGGCGTTAAAAACAGCTTCCCGCAGGTCGGCCCCTTCTTCGGGGTAGAGGGCAAGCTGGCACTCGCCGCTGCCATTGCGAAGCTCCCAGCGGCTGACATCCGGCAGGGAGGCGGCCAAAGCTTCCACATCGGATGGGCTTTCGCTTTTCAGGGTGAGATCCAGAACGTTGTCCCGCAGGCTGCGCTCCAGTTCCTCCGGTGTACCATCAGCAACCAGATGGCCGTGGTGCAGAATCAGAATATGGTCACAGACCTCCTGAACCTCAGTGAGAATGTGACTGCTGAGGATGACGGTGTGTTTGCCTGCCAAACTGCGAATCAGGTTGCGGATGTCAATAATCTGCTGAGGGTCCAAGCCAACGGTAGGCTCGTCCAGAATAATCAGCTCCGGCATGCCCAAAATGGCCTGAGCCAGACCGACACGCTGGCGGTAGCCCTTGGACAGGTTGCGAATCAGTCGGTTCTGCATGCCAACAAGCCCGGTTAGCTCCATGACCTCTTCTACGGCTGCGGCCCGCTCCCCCCTGGGCAGCTTTTTCAGTTCAGCGGCGAAGGTTAGATACTCTTTTGGTGTCATGTCACCGTAGAGCGGCGGCAGCTCCGGCAGATAGCCGATGCTGCGGCGGACAGCCTCCGGCTCCTCCAGCAGGTCGTGACCATTAATTTTTACGGAACCCTCCGTCATACCGATGTAGCCGGTTAATATATTCATGGTTGTAGATTTGCCGGCACCGTTAGGGCCCAGAAAGCCATAAATCTGTCCGGGCTTGACGGTGAAGCTCAGGTGGTCCAGCACCACATGGTCACCGTAGCGCTTAACCAGATTGGTTACCTCAATCAAGGTTGAATCCCCCTTTATTATAGTGAAAGCAATGGTAATTCACGGATGTAACGGATATGCGAATGAAATATGAACGAAGTGTAAAACTTAGGGAATGTTAAAAAACCTCTTACCGTTTTCCAAAGTCAAGGCGGCCAGCTCCTCCGGCGTCATGCCCTTGAGCTCGGCAGCCTTAGAGGCAATGAAGGCCAGGTTACGGGAATCGTTACGCTTGCCTCGATTGGGCACAGGAGCCAGATAGGGGCTGTCAGTTTCTATCATCAGCCGGTCAGCCGGCATGTTGGACACGACCTCCAGAGCTTTGCGGGCATTTTTGAAGGTGATGACCCCGGTAAACGAAAGATACCAGCCTTGATCCAGGATGATTTTGGCGGTTTCCCAGCTGCCGGAAAAGCAGTGATAAACCCCTCGCAGATCCTTGTATTGGGTGACAACCTCCAGCACGTCGGCACAGGCTTCTCGCTCGTGGATGATTACGGGCTTACCCAACTCACGGGCCAGCTCCATTTGCTGCCGAAAGCGTTTCTTTTGAATCTCCCGAGGGGAGAGGTCGTAATGGTAATCCAGGCCGATTTCGCCTACAGCGACACACTTAGGATCCCGAGACAGTGCCCGCAGCTCATCGAAGTCTTCCTCCTTCATGTTTTCCGTATCGTGAGGATGGACTCCTATGGCAAAGTAGAGGAAGGGGTAGCGGGCGGCAAGCTCTCGGCCGGCTCGGGAGGAAGCCATGTCAGCAGCAGGATTCACTACCAGCTCTACACCGGCGGCGGGCAGAGCCTGCAGCAGCTCCTCACGGTCCGGAGCGAACTGTTCATCGTCATAATGGGCATGGGTATCAAAATACATTTTTTCACATCCTAATAAAATAATACTTGCAAGGCCTGCGGATATGTGCTAAAATCCTTTGTACTGTAAATGATGCGGCTTTGCGCCGTTTCCACATTATACTTTATTTTGAAAGGTTTGAATACTGCCATGTCCGCATTGACTACTGTTTTGATTGTTCTTCAGCTGCTGAGCTCTTTGGCTTTGATTGTTATCGTTCTCTTCCAGTCCGGAAAGAGCGCCGGTCTGTCCGGTGCCATCGGCGGCGGAAACGACACCTTCCTCTCCCGTAACAAGAGCAAGAGCCGCGATGCCAAGCTGGCTAAGGCCACCAAGTGGTTTGCCATTGCCTTCGCTGTTCTGACCTTGGTCATCGGTATTATCCAGTGATTGACAGGCCGCCGGTTCTCCGGCGGCTTCTTTTTTTGCCAACCCGGGCTCCTGGCTCAAGTCAGGAACAGGCTATCACTTTACCATCAAACGGAAAAAAACGCAACTGGAAAGGGGACTCCGGCGGAATCCCTTTACAAAAGCTTTATGGAGCGATATACTATACTGAATGTATTATATGCAGCTGCAAATGGAGGGATGAGGAATGGCAAGCCGTTTTTCAGAACAGCTGTCGGCACTGCGCCATGAAAAGGGCCTGAGCCAAAAGCAGGCGGCAGACGGACTTGGCATATCTCAGGCTTTGCTTTCCCATTATGAAAATGGCATTCGGGAGCCTAAACTGGAATTTGTTGTCCGGGCCTGTGATTATTACGGTGTCACGGCAGACTGGATTCTTGGCCGGCAGAGTGATTCCGGCCGGGAGGAGGTTCAAATGGCTGAGGCTCTGGCAGCCCTTGTGAATCGGCTGACCGAGGTTAATCAGCCGGATCAGACGGCAGCGGCAGCCTTATGTGTGATGAATGCCATTGACCAGCTGCATTTCCTTCTGGATGAGCCCGGCAGGGTTCTGCCCCCGGAACTGCTCATCCGTCAGCAGCAGGGCCTTGCCCGGCTGATACAAACCTTAACAGAAACGGAGGCATGACATGACTGACCGCAGTAAAATCCGCAACTTCAGCATCATTGCCCATATTGACCACGGAAAGTCCACTCTTTCCGACCGCCTGATTGAGCTTTGCGGTGCCGTTGAGGCCCGGGATATGGAAAACCAGATTCTGGATAACATGGACCTGGAGCGCGAGCGAGGCATTACCATTAAGGCCAGGGCAGTCAGCCTGGACTACAAGGCCAACGATGGTGAGATTTATAAACTGAATTTGATTGATACGCCGGGGCATGTTGACTTCAACTATGAGGTTTCCCGTTCTCTGGCAGCCTGCGAGGGTGCCGTTCTGGTGGTAGATGCGGCTCAGGGAATTGAAGCCCAGACCTTGGCGAACACCTATTTGGCCTTGGAAAACGACCTGGAGATTCTGCCGGTCATAAACAAAATCGACCTGCCGGCAGCAGACCCTAAGCGGGTTAAGACCGAAATTGAAGATGTTATCGGTATTCCGGCTGAGGATGCACCGGAGATTTCGGCCAAGCGGGGCCTAAATGTAGAACTGGTGCCGGAGCAGATTGTCAGCACCATACCCGCTCCCAAAGGAGACCCGGATGCCCCCTTGAAGGCCCTGATTTTTGATAGCCAGTACGACAGCTATCGTGGTGTTATTGTGTATATGCGAGTCGTTGACGGCTGTGTACGGGCGGACATGGATGTTCGCATGATGGCTACCGGTGCTGTCTATCGGGTAGTTGAGGTAGGCCATATGCGCCCGGTGGGCTTTGAGCCCTGTGCCGAGCTTGCGGCCGGTGATGTTGGTTATCTGACGGCCAGTATCAAAAATGTTGCCGATACCCGGGTGGGTGATACCGTTACGGCCAATGACCGTCCGGCGGAGGCTCCCCTGGACGGCTACCGTCCGGTACAGCCCATGGTATTTTCCGGTGTTTACACCAGTGATGGTGCCAAATATCCGGATCTGCGTGATGCCCTGGAAAAGCTGAAGCTGAACGATGCAGCTTTGACCTTTGAACCGGAATCCTCCGTGGCGCTGGGCTTTGGCTTCCGCTGCGGTTTCCTGGGCCTGCTGCATATGGAGATTATTCAGGAACGACTGGAACGGGAGTACAATCTGGACTTGATCACCACAGCCCCCAGCGTTATTTACCGTGTAACCAAAACCGATGGCTCCGTACTGATGGTAGATAACCCCCAAAACTATCCGGATCCGGCGGAAATCATGATGGCAGAGGAGCCCTTTGTAAAGGCCTCCATTATGTGCCCTACGGAATTTGTAGGCAACATCATGGATTTGAGCCAGGAGCGCCGGGGCGAATACAAGGACATGAAGTATTTGGATGAGACCCGTGTTGAGCTGCATTACGAGATGCCTCTGAACGAAATCATCTATGACTTTTTTGATGCACTGAAGTCCCGCAGCAAGGGCTACGCCTCGCTGGATTATGAATTCCTGGGCTATCGGGACAGTGATCTGGTTAAGCTGGATATTCTGCTCAATGGCGAGATTGTAGATGCCCTGTCCTTTATTGTTCATAAAGAGAAGGCCTATGCCCGTGGCCGCCGTATTGCGGAAAAGCTGAAGGATAACATTCCCCGCCAGCTGTTTGAAATCCCGGTACAGGCTGCCATCGGCGGCAAGGTTATTGCCCGTGAAACCATTCGCGCCATGCGCAAGGATGTTTTGGCCAAGTGCTATGGCGGTGATATTTCCCGTAAGAAGAAGCTGCTGGAAAAGCAGAAGGAAGGCAAAAAGCGCATGCGCAGTCTGGGATCGGTTTCCGTTCCCCAGGAAGCCTTCATGGCGGTTCTCCGTCTGGATGAGTAACCCTACTACAATAACAGGAGAAGTATTATGAGTGAAAACAAGAAAAATACGAACGGCAAGGTTCTGTCACCCCGGGAGGCGGCTGCTGCCAAGGTAGCAAGCAGAACACGGGAGGCTGAGAAAAGTGCTGTCATCTATGAAACCAGACGGGCCTACCCCCTTTTCTGCTGCATTTTGATGTGGTGTGGCTTTGCAATTGGCCTTCTAAGCTGGCTGCCGAATTTTACCTTTTTGGGTATCAACAATGCGTCTCTGGGTATTCCCGGCGGTGTTCTGGCTCTGGTAGGTGTATTTCTGATGATGGGTACCATCAAATGCCCGGCGTGCGGTGCCAAAAAGCTTGGTCGCGGCATGGGGGCCAAGGTGCCCCGCTCCTGCGAGTGCCCTGAGTGCCACGCCAAGGTTAATATTAAGTAAGATAAACTCCTCAAGGGAAATCCTTGGGGAGTTTTTTTGCAGTCAAAGGGAGAAGAAAATGGCGATTTCAACAAAAAAACACCGGCTGGTTTGTGCAAAAGGATGAATTAGTGTCTGCTTCTTGTGCAAAAGAAAAGGGTGGTCTATAATCGTTGAGAAGATTAAAGATGTACAATGGGAGGAATCCGCATGACTGCTAAAGAAAACCTGCTGGAGCTGCTGAAAAAGGACGGCAAGCCTGTCTGCCTCAGCAACAGCTTTACCGCTTTTAAACCTATTCCCGGTGACCCGGTTTTCAAACATGTCCGGGGGAACCGTATTCGGGGAACCAACAGTTTGGACCGTTGGGGTACTTTGATTCTCTTCCCGGAGGACGCTCCGGCTGCCGTTCCCTTTGTAACGGAAGAGAACCAGGTCATTCAGGATATTGACAACTGGAAGGACTATGTTAAGGTTCCCAATCTGCGGGCTGCCTGCTCCGAGGGCTGGGAAGAGGCTCAGGCTGCTGCCGCTGCCGTTGACCACGACCGTTATCTCACCATGACGGTTATGGGAACCGGTATTTTTGAGCAGCTGCATATGCTGATGACCTTTGAGGATACGCTGGTGAATCTGCTGGCGGCTCCGGATGAAATGCACGAGCTCATCGAGGTCATTACCGAATACCGTCTGACCTACATGAAGCTGATTGTAGAAAATCTGCATCCCGATGTCATTTGCTCCCACGATGACTGGGGCAGCAAGAACAGCCTTTTCATGTCCCCGGAGGTTTGGCGGGAGTTCTTTAAGGAGCCTTATCGCCGCCTCTACGATTACCTCCATGAAAACGGCGTAATTGTCATGCACCACGGTGACTCTTACATGGAGCCCATTGCTGAGGACATGGCTGAAATCGGCGTAGATATCTGGCAGGGTGTTCTGCCTACCAACAATCTGGCTGCTCTGGCGGAAAAGCTGGATGGCCGCATGGCCCTTATGGGTGGTATTGACAGTGTCATTGACCGCTCCGACGCTACGGAGGAAGAGGTTCGCCGGGAGACCCGCCGGGCCTGCGAGGAGTACGGCAAGCTGAAGGGCTTCATGCCCTGCATGACCTATGGTGGACCGCGTACCCGTTATCCCTGGGTGGAAGAGGTCATCATCGATGAACTTGCCCGCTATAACACCGAAACCTACGGTCTGTCCCTGACATAAACAAAAAGCTCCGGCGCTGCAGTGCCGGAGCTTTTTCTCGTAGAGGCTTATTGCTGATCCATGCCGGTGGCACGAAGCATTTTTTCCCGGGTCAGCTTGTTAAAGAAATAAATTACCCGGCCGGTGAGCAGCATGGCACATAGGGTGCCGATGTTCACGCTGGAGGGAATGCCGCCCAGGAAAATCAAACCCATGATGCAGGAAATGCAGACGCAGCAGAGGTCTACGCAGTTTTTTGAAAAGCCCACACCCTTGCCGATGCAGTCAGCCACCGTCTGAACCATGCCGTCACCGGGGTTGGGAACCAGCCGCATGTTCAAGGTGGTAGCGGCACCGATGCCGGTGCAGATGATGGCAATCATGAGAAAGAACAGCCGGGCGGGAACGGAACCCAGCCAGCTGCCGGCCATGTCTACCTTGAAATCAGGAATGATGTAGAAATACAGCTTCATGAAGCGGGTGAACACAATGCTGAGGGGAACCTGGAGCACATCGGTGATGATGGCTTTGTACTGCTTGCGAATCAGATGTACAATAACCTGAATGATAACCAAAAGGATGAAAAGGTAGAGGGTGGCGTCGGCCTTGTCAACACCGGTAATCAGGTGGTAGGTTTCAGATACGGAAATGATGGTAGCAACACCCAGATTGACCTGAGTGTTGAGACTGAGGCCAAGGGCCAGGATAATCATGCCAATGATGTACACAACCCAACGGGTAAGCTTTTTCTTTGCAGTCATATGAGCAACTCCTCTTTCGTTAATCTTGTCCATTTTATCACAACTCCGGTGGAAGTGGAAAGAGAAAAAGCAAAAAAGAGAAATTGGAGAAGGTTGTGCCAACGGTTGCGAAGGAAAGAGTCCTCTGCTATAATACGATAGTAAAACAGCAGGCAGGAGGTCATGTGTTATGGAGGCAAAAGAACGTAGAATGGGAATTCTGCAACGGCTGCAGCAATCCGGGGAACCCTTGCCAGCCTCCAAACTGGCTGCCGAGTTTTCCGTCAGCCGCCAGATTATTGTTGGGGATGTGGCCCTGCTCCGGGTTGGCGGGGAGGAAATCATTGCTACTCCCCGGGGCTATGTTTTAGCCGGCGGTGATAAGGGACTGAAGAAAACTTTGGCCTGCAGCCATTCGCCGGAGGATATGGAGAGGGAGCTGAGTCTGATTGTGGACAGCGGCTGTACGGTAGAGGATGTCATTGTCGAGCATCCGGTTTACGGCCAACTGACTGGCCGGCTGAGCATTTCCAGTCGTTATGACATCCGCCAATTCATGGAAAGGGTTCAGGCCAATGAGGCCAAGCCCTTGTCGGATTTGACGAACGGCATTCACCTGCATACCCTGACTTGTCCGGATGAAGCCCATTATCGCATGGCTTTGGAAGCCCTGCGGCAGGGGGGCTTTTTGGTGGATGAAACCATATAAGCAGCCGAGGGGGTCTTAGGACTCCCTCTTTTCTATTTTGCTATTTTCGCAAGATAGAAGGAATGGCTTGACAGAAGAGACAGTCTATGTATAATAGGTGTCAGAACAGGTGTCAAGACACCTAGTGTTTCTTACTTCTTTTTGGAGGTCACGAGAATGAAACAATCAAAATTTGCAGCCTTCCTTAAACGGAAAAACATTGTTTTCTCCCTGCACCGCTACGGAGTGTCTGCTTTGGGAGCCATGGCGCAGGGCTTGTTCTGCTCTCTTCTTATTGGCACTATCTTTAATACTTTAGGGACTTTAGGTATAGGTCTCTTCACACAGACCTTCGGTCCCAATGAACTGACCATTGGCGGTTTTGCCTCTGCCATGAGCGGGCCGGCCATGGCAGCCGCTATCGGCTATGCTTTGGGAGCGCCGAATTTAGTTCTCTTCTCCCTGATACCGGTTGGATATGCCACCAATATGCTGGGTGGCGCCGGCGGGCCTTTGGCGGTTTTTGTGGTTGCCATTATTGCTGCGGAATTCGGCAAAGCTGTTTCCAAGGAGACCAAGGTAGATATTCTGGTTACTCCCATTGTTACTATTTTGGTAGGTGTTGGTGTCGCCATCCTGATTGCAGCCCCTATTGGTGAGGCTGCCAGCTATGTGGGCAAACTGATTAAGCTGGCCACTGTGCTTCGTCCTTTCCTTATGGGCATTCTGGTGTCCGTTTTGGTGGGCATTGCGCTTACCTTGCCCATTTCTTCCGCTGCTATCTGCGCGGCTTTTGGGCTTACCGGCCTGGCCGGCGGCGCTGCTGTAGCCGGCTGCTGTGCTCAGATGGTTGGCTTTGCCATTATGAGCTTCCGCGAGAATCGCTGGGGCGGTCTGGTCAGCCAGGGTATCGGTACCTCTATGCTGCAGATGCCCAATATTGTGAAGAACCCCAGAATCTGGATTGCTCCCACTCTGGCCTCTGCCATTACCGGCCCTCTGGCCACCTGTGTGTTTAAATTGGAAATGAATGGCGCAGCCGTATCCTCCGGCATGGGAACCTGCGGTCTGGTTGGACAGATCGGCGTGTACACCGGCTGGATGAACGATGTAGCTTCCGGTGCCAAGGCCGCCATTACGGCCATGGACTGGATTGGCCTGGTTCTCATTTGCTTTATTCTTCCCGGTCTGCTGACCTGGCTCTTTGGCTTGGCTGAGCGTAAGCTGGGCTGGATTAAGGAAGGCGACCTAAAGCTGGATTAATGAACTTTTTCATAGATATTTCCTGTAAAAAGGCGGCACCATGAGTGCTGCCTTTTTACAGTTATTTCATAAAAGCTCTCTTGACAGAAGAGAAACAGAGTGTTACCATGATTTAGCACTCTTGGTTAGAGAGTGCTAAAATTGCAGATTACATTTGAAATGGGAGGAAATACCATGGCTAAAAAACAGTTTAAAGCCGAAAGCAAACGGCTTTTGGATTTGATGATTAATTCTATTTATACCAATCGTGAGATTTTTCTGCGTGAAATCATCTCCAATGCATCCGATGCTATCGATAAGCTTTGCTATGCAGCGCTGACGGATGACAAAATCGGCCTGAACAGGGATGATTTCCGCATTGACATCAAGGTGGACCCGGAGTTGGGGCAGATTACTGTATCAGACAACGGCATCGGCATGACCGCTGCCGAGATGGAACAGAATTTGGGTGTTATTGCCAAGAGCGGCTCCCTCCAGTTCAAGAAGGACAATACCGATACCGCTGAAAAGGCTCTGGATATAATCGGCCAGTTCGGTGTTGGCTTCTATTCTGCCTTTATGATTGCTTCCAAGGTGACAGTGGTATCCCGCGCCTATGGAGAGGCCGAGGCCAATATCTGGGAATCTACCGGGGCCGACGGCTACACCATCAAGGCCGGCAGCCGTGATACCTGGGGTACCGATGTTATCATGACTATCAAGGAGGATACCGAGGAAGCGGAGTATTCCGAGTATCTGGATAATAACACCCTCAGCAGCCTGGTGAAAAAGTATTCCGACTATGTTCGCTGGCCTATCTATATGGATGTTACCAAGAGCCGCTATGTAGAAACCGAGGAACTGAAGGAAGACGGCACCAAGAAAAAGGAATGGCAGGACTATACCGAGAACGAGGTTATCAACAGCCGGGTTCCCATTTGGCAGCGGCCCAAAAATGAGGTTACCGAGGATGACTGCAAGGAATTCTACAAAAAGCAGTTCTATGATTTTGAAGACCCGGCTGCCGTTATCCGTGTCAGCGCCGAGGGCACGGTCAGCTATAAGGCCATGCTCTTTGTTCCGGCGGCTGCTCCCAATAATTACTACTCCAAGGACTATGAAGCTGGTCTCCAGCTCTATTCCTCCGGCGTTATGATTATGGAGCACTGTGATGCCCTGCTGCCGGACCAGTTCCGTTTTGTCCGTGGTGTGGTTGAGTCTCCCGATCTGTCTCTGAACATTTCTCGTGAGCTGCTGCAGCATGACCGCCAGCTGAAAGTCATTGCCAATAGCATTGAAAAGAAAATCCGCAATGAGCTGCTGAAGCTGGTGGAGAACGACCGAGAGAAGTACACCAAGTTCTATCAGGCCTTTGGGCTGCAGTTCAAGTATGCCGTGCTGAATGCCTATGGCGGCAACAAGGATCAGCTGCAGGATCTGCTCATGTTCTGGTCCGCGGAAAAGGAAAGCTTCATAACCCTCAAGGATTATACCGAGGCTATGGGCGAGGATCAGAAGTTTATTTACTTTGCTGCCGGTGAATCGGTGGCTGCCCTGTCCGCCCTGCCCCAGACCGAGCGCATCCGTGCCAAGGGCTATGATATTCTGCTGCTGACCGATAACATTGATGAATTCCTCATGAACATGCTGACGGGTTACGGTGAAAAGAGCTTCTGCTCGGTAAATGCCGAGGAGCTCGGCCTGGAGCCAGCGGAGGAAAAGCAAAAAGCAGAGGGGGCTGAGGCCGGCAACAAGGAGCTGCTTACCTTCGTCAAGGAGGCTCTGGAGGGTAAGCTGGCTGCCTGCGTCATTTCCCATAAGCTGGTTTCCGGCGCCGTATGCCTCACCACTCAGGGCGGCATTTCTCTGGAAATGGAACGCTACTTTGCCAGCCTGCCTGAGGCTGTTGCCGGTGGCCAGGTGATGAAGGCTGAGCGGGTGCTGGAAATCAATCCCGACCACGAAGCCTTTGCTTCATTGAAGAAGGCCTTTGAGGAGGATCGGGAGAAGGCAGCCGATTACGCTCGCCTGCTCTATGGTATGGCAGTTCTGGCTGCAGGTATTCCTTTGGAGGATACCGCTGAGTTCAATCGTCTGCTTTGCAAGCTGATGAAATAAGCGAATATAAACAGAATCCCGGGCTGCTGCGGCAGCCCGGGATTCTGTGTTGTAGAGAATAGGCTTCTTAAGCTTAAAGCACGGCAACGTGTTCTGTCGTGTGAAAGCTGGGGAATCGGCAAGAAACGAACGGCTTGAGGTGTTCCGTTGCTCTGCTTCTCCTCTTCCCAGGGCCTGAAAGGCCCCGGGAAGAGGAGGGGGAGAGCAGCAGTGCTGTAATTCGGGAAGTACATATGCTGTAACCCGGGGAGATTGCTTGCCGAAATCCGAGGAAGCTTTGAAGCGCGGAGGAGGGTCTTACAGCTGAGAGAAGACCTCACCCAGCTTGGCGGTAATCAGCAAATCTGCGGCAGAGTCCATGGAAGTGGGGGACATGTTGATGAGCACCAGCTTATTGCCTTTATAGTAGCGCAACAGACCAGCGGCGGGATAGACCACCAGCGAGGTACCGCCGATAATCAGTACATCCGCCCTGGAAATGGCAGCAATGGCCTCGCTGACGATATGGTCGTCCAGTCCCTCCTCGTAGAGCACTACGTCCGGTCGGATGGTGCCGCCGCAGCTGCAATGGGGAACCCCCTGGGTTCGGTCAAATATTTCTGTGCCGTAGCGCTTGCCACACTTCAAACAGTAGTTGCGGAGGGTGGAGCCGTGGAGCTCCCAGACAGTTTTGCTGCCGGCCAGCTGATGCAGGCCGTCAATGTTTTGGGTAATGACTGCCTTCAGCTTGCCCTGCTGCTCCAGTTCAGCCAGCTTGCGGTGGGTGATGTTGGGCTGTGCGTCCTTGATAATCAGCTTGTCCCGGTAGAAACGATAGAATTCTTCCGGCATGGCTTCAAAAAAGCTGTGGCTGATAATGGTTTCCGGGGGATAGGCGTACTGTTGGTGATAGAGACCGTCCACACTGCGAAAGTCGGGAATGCCGCTTTCCGTGGATACGCCGGCACCGCCGAAAAATACTACATTGTTACTTTCGGCAATCCACTGCTTCAGGGTTTCTATTTTCTCTTGCATGGCGAACTCCTTTCGCAAAAAAGCAGCCTGCCATGGCGGCAGGCTGCGGTGATTGGTGGGGGATAAGGGGATAAGACCGGCCCGGATGCTGCCGCATAGGCAGGCCGGAATAGGGCCTTAGTTTTTGGCGGCGTTGCTTTCCTTCAAAACAACGTCATGGGCACCGCCCTCAACGATGGAGGTGGCGGATACCAGGGTCAGCTTGGCATTTTTCTGCAGCTCAGGAATGGTAAGGGCACCGCAGTTGCACATAGTGCTGCGAACCTTGCTCAGGGTCAGGCCTACGTTATCCTTCAGACTGCCGGCGTAGGGAACATAGCTGTCAACACCTTCAACAAAGCTCATCTTCTTGGCACCGCCCATGTCGTAGCGCTGCCAGTTTCTGGCGCGGGCAGAGCCTTCGCCCCAGTATTCCTTCATGTAGGTGCCGCCTACGGAAACCCGGGCACCGGGAGCCTCGTCAAAGCGGGCGAAGTAACGGCCCAGCACGAGGAAGTCGGCACCCATGGCCAAAGCCAAAGCGAAATGGTAGTCGTGAACAATGCCGCCGTCGGAGCAGACAGGGACATAAATGCCGGTTTCTTCAAAGTAACGGTCACGCTCGGCGCAGACATCAATCAAGGCGCTGGCCTGGCCGCGGCCGATACCCTTCTGCTCGCGGGTGATGCAGATGGAACCGCCGCCGATACCGACCTTAACAAAGTCAGCACCACAGTCTGCCAGGAAACGGAAGCCTTCGGCATCAACTACATTACCGGCGCCTACCTTTACGTCTTCACCGTAGTTTTCGCGAATCCAGGCAATAGTGCGCTTCTGCCATTCGGTGAAGCCTTCGGAGGAGTCAATGCAGAGAACATCGGCACCGGCAGCCAGCAGAGCCGGAACACGCTCGGCATAGTCGCGGGAGTTGATACCGGCACCTACAATGTACTGCTTGTTGGTGTCCAGCAGCTCAAGGGGGTTTTCCTTATGCATGTCATAGTCTTTACGGAATACCATGTGGACCAAGCGGCCGACCTCGTCAATAATGGGCAGAGCGTTGAGCTTGTGATCCCAGATGATGTCGTTAGCGGCCTTCAGGCTGGTTCCGACAGGGGCAGTAATCAGCTTGTCAATGGGGGTCATGAAGGTGCTTACCTTCTCCTCGCCGGTCATGCGGCTG